>SLNU01000283.1 GCA_007132865.1 Bacteroidales bacterium
CCCAAAGCTTATCCAAGGCATTCAGGTGTTCTGCCATCGGATCTGCCCCGCTGATGCCGAGCAGTTCCAGGTCGCGCGACTGGAATATAAAGGCCAGGGCTTCCGTGAAGGCGGTGTTCGGAACTCCGTTTACCATATAATAATCCACATCATGCAGGCTGATGGTTTGTTCCACATTGTGTCCGAACTCGTGGACTGCGATGTTGTAGCCTTTGTAATCCATCCCTTCAGGCCCGATCCGGGTACGCAGGTGTGAATACTGGCTGCGCATGCTTGCCCCCCATGCGTGGCCTGCTCCGCGTGAGGCCTCCACCACGATCTTTGACGCAATGTCGCTTGCGCGCTCCCGGTCCCAGCCGAGATTGACCAAAATGTTGGGCAGGTCATTCTCAAAGGATTCCCGATCGGGATACCGTTGGCCGACAATGTGATCCAGCTCTTCCTCCGAGATGGCGCTTCGGGCCTTGAAGCCGTCGTACCAAATGTCGAATGGCTCCAGCGGCCGCCCCAGTCGTTGGCTTACCAGCTGTCCGACCTGGATGAGCACAGGACTGCCGACCAGTTCCTTGAACAAGTCCTCCACCTCCGGCTGGGTGAGCTCCAGGCCCTGGTTGAAAGCCCTTTGGATGGCGGTCGGATAACTTGGTGAATAGGAGTCGGCCGCCCGGCGTGCATGGAAGTTGTCCAGCAGGTGCCTGTACCGGGTTTCCGGTTCGGGACGGCTGTCCAGCGTTTCCCCGTTGCGCCTTACTTCGTTTGAAAACGGATCCCAGTCCACCTCTGCGTTATTGATTACCACCTCCGGGATATCCTGCCGGATAATCCGCTCCATCACCTGGTAGATCATTCGCTGTTTTGGCAGTCCGTCCGCCAGGCCATAATTCGACTTGATCTCATCCCGCAGTCCCCAATGCGTAATCAGCCGCATGTTTTCAGGGAACAGGCGCTGGCCTTCCTCGTCCAGCAGATTCCCCATCACGATGTTGTATTCAGAAATATAATTGTCGGATGCAGTGGCAATCCGGGAGGCTTCCTGGTTGACAGATGCCGGAACCCTGGAATTGTAGATGTCGCCCATGCGCGCATAGGCCCAATCCCTGCGATCCCACCCGGAAGCCTTTTCCGCTTTTTCCTCCAGCGTATAGAACGGGAAATTCAGGATGGTCAGGAAAGCAATTCCGTTTGAAAAGAGATCATCCGCCAGGTGGGCTGACGGCGAGAAACTTCCGAACAGTACATCCACCGGTTCTATGGGCCCCACGTCCAAATGCAGCGCCTTGTTCAGTTCCAGGCTCATCTGGTTGAAGTGGCCCCAGATCTTCTCGTAATTGAAAGAGAGCTTTTCAAACAGGGAATGGCGCTTGCTCTCATCCCCCTGGTAATTTTCCAGGCAAAACTTCTTAAAATCCTCCATCCCGCCATCCGACGCCATCCAAAAAGAGGCAAGCTGTGAAACTCCTTTTTCAATGCGTTCCTGTTGTTGGCTGCCGAACTGATCCGACAATTGGGAAACCACCAGGTCGATGGTTCCCTTTGGAATTGTACCCATATCTTCCTCCTTCTGTGTTTTTTGCGTGGTACAGCCTGCCAGCAGCATGCCAGCAAGCGCGATAACGAACAATCCTTTTTTCATGGTATTAATTTTTATATGACTGAATTCAGTACCTGTTGTATGACACCATATCTGACATCGGTTTTCTGATCTTTTTGCGCTGTTTTTCACTGGCCGGATATCCCAGGCTGATCAGCAGCGGAATGCGTTTGCCGGAAGGGATATGCAGCAGCTGCCTGGCTTTTTTCTCGTCGAACCACCCGATCATGCAGCTTCCAAGTCCCAGTTCTGCCGCCTGCAGACAGAAGTGCTCCGCCACGATCCCGATATCCATAAGGTAATAATCCTTGTCCTTCACTTTTCCACCGATCTTCGACAGCCAGGAGGGCGGCTCGGCAACCAGCGCGACCATGACCGGGGCCTGCAGGCAGAAGCGATTGAACTTCAGCATGGGTCCGACTGTGGTCCCGGCCAGATGGTCCCTCAACCCGGGCTCATCAACCACGACAAATTTCCATGGCTGGCTGTTGCATGCAGAAGGGGCCAGACGGCAGGCCTCCAGGATGCGGTCTAGCTTTTCCTTTTCCACCGGACGGGTATCGTATTTCCTGCAGCTGTCCCTGACTTGGACCAATTTGTGAAAATCCATATATTCCATGAATAAGCCCCCTTCCTGAACAAATCGTGCCAGGCCTTTAAATGGTTTACGGGTGGCAGTTTGCCAAAATTAAGGAAAATCCTTAAATTGCCGGTTCTTCCGGCGGGCATATCCGCCAGCCGGGTCAGGAAAAAAGCAATGGCCGTTTCACTCATTGAGGTTTCCGGGAGGAAAGATCTTAAAGCGTTTGTCCGGTTCCCGGACAAGCTTTACCGCGATAGCCGGTATTACATCCCTGCGCTGCACAGGGGACAACTGGCGACGCTCTCCAGGGAAAAAAATCCGGCTTTTGCGCATTGCGAGGCCCGGTACTGGCTGGCGATGTCGGGCGGGGCGGTAGTCGGACGGGTGGCCGGGATCATTAACCACCAATACAACCGGGAGCGGAACCGCAGGTACATCCGCTTCGGCTGGCTGGACTTCGTGGAGGATAAACAGGTTTTCAACATGCTGATGAATGCCGTGGAGGATTGGGGGCGGGAACATAAAATGGAATGCATTCACGGTCCGCTTGGGTTCACCTCCTTTGATGCCAGCGGGGTGCTTGTGGAGGGGTTTGACGAATGGCCAACTTCATTTGGCCGTTTCAACTTCCCGTATTATGATGGGTTTTTGGGCGGGGCCGGCTACCGCAAGGATGTGGACTGGGTGGAGTTCCAGATCCGGATTCCTGAAAAATTACCGGAAAAGCTTGTGGCGGCTGCCGAAATGATTGGTAAGCGCTATGGCGTAAGGAATGTGGATATTGCTGGGAAAAAAGAGCTTGAAACTTTTGCCGGAAGCGTTTTTGGACTGCTGAATACGGTGTATTCGGGTTTGTATGGGTTCTCCACCCTGAATCCGGCACAGGTGGATGCCCTGACCAGGGAATTCCTTTCAACGATCCACCCGGATTTTGTTTCCGTGGTGCTAAATGAGCGGGACGAGCTGGTGGCATTCGGACTGGCCATGCCATCCCTGGCAATGGCACTGAAAAAGTCGCATGGAAAACTTTTCCCATTTGGTTTCCTCAGGATCATGCGGGCACTTCGATACAACGACACGGTGGATCTGCTGCTGATCGGGGTGAAGCCCGAATACCAGAACAAAGGCCTGCATGCACTGGTCTTCGAGAAGATTGGAAGGACATTTTACAAACGAGGGATCAAAACCCTGGAGACCACCCGCGAGCTGGAAGAAAATAACAGGGTCAAACAATTGTGGGCAGGCTATGACACCCGCCAGCACAAACGGGCACGCTGCTACATAAAAGATCTTTAAAGGGAACTCAAGCAGGAATCCCACCATGCATTTTGCGGGGAATACGTCCTTGGTTAACTCAGCCAAAAATGTTATATTTGCGGATACTGCTTGAATATCACAAAATCTCAGTTCCCTGCCACGATTAATTATACATGGAGGGCATTTAGCTTATCTAATAACTAAATATATAATTAAAACCATTGTTATGTCAAATTATCACGAACCAGCAGAAGAATTATCGCAGGAGGCACGCAATTTTTCGCGCGCGCTGAACAGCCTGAAAGAGGAGATTGAAGCCGTTGACTGGTAC
>SLNU01000064.1 GCA_007132865.1 Bacteroidales bacterium
CGACCTTCCATGGGTCCCCTCATCTGTCATCCGTATGAGAGACCACTGGATTTCAGGCATCCCTTCATCGGGATGTGTTTGATGTCTGACGTAGCAGGTAAACTCCTCTGCGGGGATTGTATATTCCACGTCGAACTGGAACTCGGAGAAGTCGATGCCCCCGTCCTCGGGATAAACTTCCTCGTCCCTGAGACCTGGTCCGGTCCGATGTGACCCAGCATCGCCATTTGAAAAGTGTGGATGCTCATTGATATCGGACCCGGTAATCCGTCGAGGGTTGCCTTGCCTCCCCTCGAACACCCAACATGACTGTAATATTTCAAGTCTCCCCGGACCCACCCCGACAGGTACATCGTTGGGCACGTCGAGGAATTCCTCCCAATCAACTGTCGAGACGATACGATGTGAGATGGCCTCTCTGTCAACCGTCTCGAACGTGTCGGGTATCAACTCGACCTGGAAGTCTGTGAGGTCTACGTATTCCTTGATGGCTTCGGAGTGTGGGATATTCTCGAACGTTATCACCTCACCGTCATCTTTCAGGAAGTCGACTACTCCGTCTCCTGACAGATTAGTGGTGGAATTATCATCGTCCGAATCCGCACCGTATACTTTACCGCGAAGTATCAGATTACCGTCAAAGAAGATGAAGATATGTTGCAGTACCCAATCCTCAAGCTCCGGTGACCAGGGCATCACTATATCCCACGTGGCTGGCATGTCTACCTCTAACTCAATCTGCGGAGCTTCGACCATCTGTTCCGACGTGAAGGTGATAAAGGGTGGAAGGTTAGCCTGTCCGAAGGTTCCTTCTTCATCCCTGCCCAGCACGACCGTATACTCTGGATGATACTCGATTTCGTCCCAGTCTATCGTATCTGTCAAGTGCATGGCTACACCGGGTCGTCTCCGAAGATTGGCGCTTGAAGCGCGTCTCGAACCTCTTCGGCTGTGGTGTATTCAGTGTCTTCTGACAGTATGAGGACACTCGTCTCGACCACCCGCTTATCGGTGAAGGAGTGCGACATATCAGTCATGTCTACCACTAGACCCCAGAAGCCTTTAAAGTCCTCATGTATCCCGGCGCCCGGTACGACACGTATCAAGAGGCTGTCAATCTCTTCGTGAGCAATCCGTTCTCTGAACCAGGGTCTTGATACGTCCGTCATGCCATGACGCACTGAGGACGCCTGTGCTACTCCTGTGTACTTGACAAACTCTCGATAGTGCTCGCGGAACCTGAACGGATTGTCGAACACGACTGTCAGGTCCATGATGTCACCCGGTGTGACAGTTGTGGTGATTGACGGTTCGATACCGTCCGCGATTACTGTGCCGTGGTCCATGGTGATGTGCCAAGCTGGCGGTCCGGTGACAGTTGGCTCCGCTGTCAGTTGGGTGCCCGTTTGGAATACGACTTCTCCTCGGACACTGGCACGTCTGATGGCGGCCTCGTACTGTGCGCCACTTGTCATGGTAGTGGTACCACGGATTGGCGTATCGTGTATGTATACCGCAGGAGTGTGACGTGAGCCGTATGCGAGATGCAGGCCGTCTGGATGGAATGCCAGAGACTCGACAGTTTCGAACGTATTGGCAGAATTGTCCCTCGCGTCGGTCAACGTGACCCTCAGGTCGTAGTCTGGATGTGTGTCATTAATCCGAACTAAGCCCGTGTCGTGCTCGCCATATCCGATGTATTTAGAATCCCCGGAATAACGGTTGTACCATACGTTATTGGTAGCGTCCTGGATAATTGTCACGCCGCTGAAGTTATCTGCGACATCACGGACCCAGAGCTGTTGACTCGTCCCGCCGCCAAATGTCAAGAATCTGGAGTCTGGTGACCAGTCGAGGACTCGAAGGTTGTCTCCCGTCGAAAAGGTAAACACTGCGGTCGTGTAGCTACCATGCTCGAACACCTTCAACCCCATATCGGACGTGCCGTATCCCAGATAGCTCCCGTCAGGAGAATATCTAATATCCCTGATAGTACCTTCCTCGGCATCGAGCTGTATTACTCCTGTCACGTCCCAGTCCGCAGGGTCCGACGCTGTTATGTCAAATAAATATACGTAACCCCGGTTCGTACCGACAGCCATCTCGTCTCCGTCAGGATGGAAGTGTACGGCCGTCGGTATTCCCAGGAAATCGCTGTCCGGGATGGTGTACTCGTGTCCGTAATCTGAAGCGTCTCGGACTTCGAGGGAGCCATCCCCGAGACACATCGCCAGCCACGAATCGTCGGTGGAGTGGGCAACGTGATTGGCGTCTGACGGATGGCCCATACTCCTGAAGAGTCCCCACGTCCCACCGACATGATAGACGATTGACTCTCCGCCATTGCACGCAGCGACCAGCCTATCGCCTGCATGGTTGAAGTCCAGATACCTGACACGATGGTTCATCTGGTCGTTTATCTTGACCAACGGCCACCGCGCCACTTCTGGGTCAACTTCCGGCGGTTCGATAGTTACCTCTTCCTCGAACGCGTCGCCGTCTACGTGTAATTCATCTACGAATATACCGTCATCCGTGCCTTGCCCGAAAAAGCCTGTTCGGTTATCCAGGCCTTGTATGTCTGCAACCGACACAGTCATCAGAACAGTGCCGCCTATCTGAACTTCGACAGCTTCGCCGTCCACGTCCCAGTTAATCTCGAAGTCTTCCCACGTTTCCGTCACGAAAGTGTATGGTGCGGTATCCAGTACACGCTCGCCTTCCTCTGCATCATTGGCGACCAGTGCAACCTCATCAGTCTGAGGACTGAGACGTAGTGCCAGATATGGATGACTGGGCATGTCAGTTCACCTGCCCTGCCCCGAAACGGATTTCAATTTCCATGTCGTCATCGACTCCCACGTCCTCCAGATAGTAATGTCCACGTATTGGAATGAAAGGACCCGATGGTAGAGTGGGGCCGTTGTAAAGCTCGTCAGTACCGGTCGAAAGTCCGTTCCATCTGAGAGATACATTACCTTCTCGGGACTGTGCATCGTGCGGTGTGAAGCCATCAGCAGTTTCGTGACTGTCTGGATTAGGATTGGCACTCCCATCCCTGTCGTAGTGTTCTGACAGTTCTTCGATGGTATATGCGAAGTTGTCGATGAGTCTGTCATGCGGTCTTTCCGGCACATCCACCTGGTCCCACCATGTACTTTCGCCTTCTGGTATAGTGGAAGGGCCCCATAGATAGAAGCCTGCTCCGTTGTGACGGTTATCGGTAACTGTCATACTTCCGACGGGCGTGTCGTCTGTGTGGTCCGAGAACATGGTAAATGTCATTACGCCATCGTTGTCATCTATTCGGACCCTGTGCCACTGCTCCGCACTAAATGTCGCAGAAGTGTCATCTAACAGACTACCAGTGGAGCCGTTCTGGAATTCGTATAATTCCATCCTGCCATTGACACAATCCAGCAGATACCCGGAGTAGCTGTCTTGGTCGGGCTCCAGGTAGAAGATGAACCGACTTCTCATCCCATCGGAGAGGGACGACTGACGGAATATGAAGTCAAACGGTTCCCCACGTTCTGGATATCTGAGAAGTCCGTCGCCAGGATGACTCCCGATGACGTGTGAGCCACCTGTCGGAGCAGTGAAACGGAACGAAGCGTCAGAATCCGGACTCGTGATTGACGTGTCTCTGCTGAAGTGGGTAGAGCTGCCGTGTACTGTGTGGTACGGGGCCAGTACTGGCGTAATGTTGAATCTGTCGACCTCAGGAACGTAGCGTCGGAGCCACGAGGTTCTGTCAGGATTCAGAGCGGTCGGGTCCGATGGGTCGCCCGGGTCTTCCTCCAAGCCCCACCACGGTTCCATGTTGGGTGAATCAGGATTGCTAACGATTGCACTCGACGGAACGTTGATGGCTCGTGTATCTCCCGAACCTGTGATATGTATATCTTCAAAGCGGTAATCTACGCTGCCCCCGGAGCCGTCGAACACTGCGTATACATCATTGGAGTTATTCTCGATTCTGACATTACGGATGAGTCCGCTGGCCGACGAGCCGAGGTGTTGTGTCAGTGTTACGGCACCAGTTCCCACGGTTCCCGATGCATATCGGATATCGCAGTTGTCAACAAGCACTTCATTCTCAGGCGTTGACTCTGTGCCATCAGGACGGCGTAACCAGAAGCCTCTCTGATTTCTGGTATATGAACCTCTGTAATCATAAACGTCAATCGTCACCCGATACGCAGTCGAATAATCGTTGCCCAGCCTGACGTGAGAAATGTTGTTATTCTGATAGAGACCGCCCACTACGATTGTCTGTCCCCTCTGTGCCCCGGCGTAGCCGTCGAGATAGCAGCCGTTATCAACGAACCAGTCGGCCTGACACCACAGTAGTCTCAGAGTCCCGACGTGTGGCGTTGACCCATTGTGTGAACCGACATACCAGCCCTGTGCCCCACTGCTTACGCCTGCCGCGTTCCCGTCAAGAAGGCGACACCTCTTCCAAATTACCTCAGAACCTTCTGTCCGGGCGTCACTTCGAATTCGGTTGTTACCATCGGTGAGGGTTCCAACTACCGTCAGATTCTCGATGAGTAGGACGCTGTCGCCACTCGCGTTTATGTTGATACCGTTGTTATTATTCGTTCCTATATCCAGTACAACATCACCGAAGTCTCCCAGTCCGATGATGTGTACGTCCTGCCAGTTACCCGACGGCTCTGTCCTGTTCCACTGGTAGGTACCCGGCTCAATTTCGACTCGCGTGTTATTTGATACGTGTAGGTCGAAGTATGGGTCGATGGTCGCACCCTGAGTAAGTCCCTCTTCGTTGAGATTAACTGTCGAAGTCGTGTTGGGCATTGGGTGGTCCCACAATGCATCAGGCCAGGGGTCACGGTTCGGTCCGGGTATGGGTGGCGTTGTCATCAGCTAATGTCTCCGCGCTTTGTCCTATTTATCTCGCGCTTAATAACGGCTCTTGCGGTGTCTCGGATAATCCGCTCGATGGTATCGTCGTCCGTTCTGATGAGCGTCTCCAGTATCATGTCATCCATCCCGGATTCGACACCTTCTTGGACAGCTTCCATCATTTCCTCTTTAGTCATACCGCTGCCAGCTCCAATACCTATTACGCTACCGTCCAGGCTTGAGGCGTCGGGGTCCACTGCCATCGCTCCTGCTGCGTCCCGGGAAGCTCTCACCAATTCATTTGTATTATTCCTGATACCTCTGGCGATGGTGTCAACGAACGCAGGGCCTGTCTGTGTCAGGTCGTCGAGGGGTCCTTCGTCTGCATCGGAGCCAGGTAACATACTTCTGACACGGTCGGCGGCTCTCCTCGCTGCATCGACAGCACGCTTGGCCCGGGCAGAGACTCCGTCTGCGAACGCTGACATGATGGCCTCACCAGCCGAGCGGAACTGACTGGTGAATCCTCGGATTATAGACACCATTTCAGACGCTGCGTTACTGACTGCCTGCTTCGCGTCGTTCAGGGTGTTGGTGATGACCGCCAACATTTCTGACATGATATTCTGAACTGTCGTCAGGATATCATTCATCAGCCCCGTGATGGTATCGTGTATCGCGTTCCACGATGCATCCAGTGTGTCGTGGATAGACTGTTGTGTCGTGTCGATGAAGTTTTCAATAGCGGACCAAATCTGGTCGAACATCTGCTCGATGCTGTTCATCGTATCTGTCAGGAATCCCTCAATAGAGGACCAGACAGTGTCAATCATCGACTCAATCGTATCCATCGTCGAGGTTAAGAAGTCCTCGATGGATGACCAAATAGAATCTATCATGGACTCGATAGTTTCCATGGTGCTGGTCAGGAAGTCCTCGATGGATGACCATACGCTGTCAATCATCGACTCGATGGACTCCATGGTACTTGTCAAGAAGTCCTCAATTGACGACCACACGGCGTCAATCATTGACTCGATAGTGTCCATCGTATTTGTCAGGAAGTCTTCAATGGCGGACCACACTGCGTCTACCATATCCTGGATAGACTCCATCGTAGCTGTCAAGAAGTCGAGGATAGCATCCCACGCAGCCTGAAGCATTTCGGATATGGTGTTGGTGATATCCGTCAAGAACTCGGAGATTGCGTTCCACACCGTGTCGAACGTCTCTGCTATCGTGTTGAGTATCTGACCCAGGAACTCGGAGATTGTGTTCCACGCCTCGGTAAGCATGTCACTGATAGCGGACATGGTATCTGTCAGGAAGTCGAGTATAGCAGTCCATGCCGTCTGCATCAACTCGAAGATGGTCTCCAGTACTCCCGTCAGGAATTCGACCACAGCTTCCCACACCGTGCTGACAACGTCGAAGAGGAGTTGAAGCATATCAGCCCACAGGTCCACGTAAGCCTGCAGGGCGGCCATGAACAGCTCCAGAAGGGCGCCAAGTATTTCACCGATGAATTCCAGTATGGCGTTGAATATGTCAGGGATTACGGAGCCGAAGATGAGTGCCTTGCCCCAGTCAACGAAGGCCGTCACGATAGCAGTAAGCAGGGTGACAATTGCGTTCAGTAACAGCTCGCCAAATCGGGTTGCCAGTTCGACAATGGCACCAAAGGCACCAACTGTCAGTTCTTTGAGCAGCTCGAAGGCTGTGCTCCAATCACCCCGTAGGATGGCCAGCCCGAAGCGGATGACGTTAAGCATCGTCTCCAGAGCAAATGTCACAATGTCGACCAGAAGGTCCCAGAAGGGGCCGATGATACCCATTACGGCCTCGCCGTGCTGGGCCCACAGGTCTTGTACGGCTGTCAGAACAGTGACGAAAGCGTCGTGCCAGACCTGCAACGTCTCAAGGAATTCCTGCCTGAGAAGTTGGATAAGCGGGTCCAGTCGTGTCATAATAGTAGCAACAGCTTCGGTTACCGTCGTACGGATACCCATGAAGTCCGTAGCGAAGGCAGCCGCCAGCAGAGCTACCGCCGCGATGATAAGTCCGATTGGTCCCAGTAGGGCGAGGGCGCCTGCTCCTGCGATACCGAAGGACCCAGCGAGTCCGGCTAATGCACCAATAGCCGGGGCTATTGTTATCAGCATCGTGCCAAGTAGCATCAGGAGCGGACCAATCGCAGCAGCCAATGCAGCTACCACAATTATGACACGTCGGGTCGCGGGACTCATTTCCCCGAACCGTTGTGTCGCGGATTGGAGAACATCGGCCACCATCCTCAGGGCGGGTAACATGTCAGTGCCGAACTGTATTGCGAGGTCCGCTACGTTAGACCGGAGAATTGACAATTGAGCGGAGAAACTTTCGAGCTGCTTGTCAGCAACTTCCTGGGCCGTGCCACCCGCATTAGCCAGTTCTCCTGTGTATTCGTCGAGTGCTTCAGAATTACCTACCAGAAGGGCGAGGGCATCGCCAGCCTGTTGGCTCAATCCGAGAGTGGACAGGGCAGCTTCTCTCTGTTCTGTTGACATACCCTCCGTGGCCTGCTCCACGTCCCGGGTAATGTCAGCAATCGAACGCATGTTACCTTCGGCGTCAAACACCTCAATGCCCATCTCCTCGAACGCTTCTGCGTTGGAGTTAGCACTGGATGCAAGGTCCCTAATCATCCGATTGAGCGCAGTGCCAGCCCTCTGACCCTTCAACCCCTGGTCAGCAAATGTCGCCAATGCGGCAATACCATCGTCTGTTTCGACACCGAACTCCCTCATCGCAGCGGCCGCTTTAGTTGTCAGGGCAGTACCAAATTCTTCAACCGACGCATTGGCTAATGTGTTCGCTTTGACAAGTTTATCTCCCAGGTCTGCAGCGTCACTCATTTCCATACCGAGACCAGACGCAGCATCGGTGAGTATGTCAGTCGCCTGAGCCATATCGAACATGCCAGCCTGAGCGAAGTTAGCGAAGTCGCCCATCGCCTCTACCGATTCACCTGCATCCATACCCGCAGAAGCCATGAAGAAATACGCCTCTGCAACTTCATCAGCACTAAATGTCGTGGTCTTGGCAACATCACGAGCCGTCTCTTCCATGTTGGTCCGCATGGCGCTGTCAACATCCCCCATAATCGCAATGGACTGAGTCATTGCAGAGTCGAAGTCCGCCGCTGTCTTGACGGCGAGACCGCCCATCGCAACTAACGGAGCGGTGACACCTTTGGTCATCGTCTTGCCAGCAGATTGCATGGATTGACCCATGCTCTGGGCACTGCTCTCCAGCCCCGACATGTCAGATTGAGCGTTGGAAATCTCCCGCGACCATTGCGAGGCGTCGAGAGTTAGCTCAGCCTTCAGACGTTCAAATGCCATGTGTCACTGCTCCATCTGTTCGTTTTGCCTCTCGACGTATTTAGTATATGCAGATTCGAGAAATACTTGATTGTGTATCGGTACGTCGCCGTATTCAACAGGCGTCTTCCTGATGTGTGACAGGAATTCGAAGTACGCCTGTCCGTGGTCACTCTTCGCGAAAGCGTTCAATCCGCTCCTGGTCCACGTCGGAGATTGCTATCTCCTCAAAGATTTCCTGGACATCGTCTGGGGGGATTTGGCCGAACGCTTCGGCGTCCATCTCATCGTCCTGACAGTGCTCGCCCAGGACAGCACAGATATCCCTGAACAGCTTGGGCATTTGGCCAACATCCTCGTCGTCATCGAGGGTCGAAGCTCGCTCGACAATGTCCGTAACTGTCGTGGTTCCGATGGGTCGGAACTGAAAGGTACGTCCATAAATATCGACACTTCGGCTGCGGCTGTCAAGCTCATGTTCGAGCCATGCACGAGTACCAGCAGACTCCAGCTCCGTCATCTTCTCGACGGTCTTGTGCTTCTGATATCTGTCAGTCGCCCGCTCGATGAACTCCGTGTTTTGGAATGAGCTGCTCATGTTATGTCGATGTTATTACGGGTTCGGGTCGGCATCGTTAACCGGGTCGTAGTCCAGCCAAATAGCCCCGTGGATAATCCACTCCCAGCCCATCAACGGCGGGGTAGAAGACATGTCAATCTCGGGGTTCATCGCCTCAACGTTCTCCAGTCGGTGGATAAGCTCGGCGTTGGCCAGGTCTACGTCCTCGTCCTCCTCATTGAAGTATGCAATCTCGACGAACTCGCCGGTGTCCCTCGAAATTGTACGGGCGTCTGTCCCGAATGTCAGGCGTCCGTCATCTGTTGTATCGACGATTCCCATCAACGCAGCGGCTTCAAGGTCAACGTCAATTGGCGATGACACTTGCATCGTCGCAGTGTTGTGCGTCCGGTATCGTCGGGTCCGACGCTGAGAAGCCAGATTCAGCTCCTCCTCTTCCTCTTCAATTGTCAGTTCTAGGTCGTCCTTTGTCAGAAGGCTGACCACTGTTCGGGTGAAGGCTGTCTCGACATCATCCCATTCCGCATGGATGATAAAGACAAGACTGCCCTCAACCTCAACGTCCTGTGTTTGTTCGTCTACCATGATTTCGTTTCTTGTGTGTTCTGATATGTCCGGTTGCTTATAATTCTATGCCCTGTCAATCACGTCGAACGATATCATATCGCTCTATTGAAGTGAACCTATTCTTGTTGTCGTCCCATATCGGTTCCTCCGTGAGCCCAGTCTTACCATCGGCACGCCAGGTTCCTGCGTGTCGTGTCAGAACTGCATCAACTTCATCCAACACCTCATCTATCCAGCCCTGTCGCAGACTCCGGCCTACTCCCGAACTGAAGTCGACTTCTACCTGTACGGTATACATCTTCTCCTCTATCGCATTGTCACGGAATGAGGACGATGTTACGAATGAAACCAGGACTAACGCTCCTGGCGGATTGACAGGTGTGTCTTCGTCGTACCATCGTCTCGCGACCCATGCAGGATTTATCAAATCCTTTGGGTCTTCATCATCCACAGCTTGTGACAGGAGTTCGAGTAGACGAGAGCTGTTCCGTAGCTCCGCCATCACGGCCTGCTTGAGGGTGAACCGACGGCCTACTGCTCTGGGACTCTGACTCATCAGTTACTTGATACCCCTCAGGGCTGCTTGTATTTCACGCCTCATTACGTCCTTATTCCCCTCGACGGCAGGCCTGAGGTAGGGCTGCGACACTTCGACGAATATGGAGTAGTGTACGTCGTTACCTACCATAATCCTGACAACCATGTCACCGGGCTCATCGACTTGATAGTCAATGTCAGCCCGAAGTCTCCCGGTATCGACCGGGACTATCTGCTTTGCGTCACTTGTTATGGATATACCAATGACCTCGCCAGCTTCTCCGAGAGTCCTGTCTACCGTCTGTTGAATCTCGTCGAGGCGACGTATCATATTCGCGACACTGTGGCGATTGTCCCATTCGAATCGTGGTTGTACCATAGTGTCACACCTCATCGACTCGTAGCCGAGTCTTGATAGGTTTAGAACCCCGACCGTATATCTCTCGGATGCTTGTGATTTCCATCCCGTCAAACGGACGGTGTCCTTCGTTGATTGGTTCCAACGATACGATATCGCCCTCTCGGACTACCTCTGACAGGTCTCCGTTAGCTGTGATGTTAGGGCCCATCATGACCATCTCGCCGCCCTCTGTGCGGACCAGGCCACCAGTTGCCCAAAACCTGACAGCTTTGTCTTGGACCAACAGCTCGTCGGTGGTATCCGTCGGGTCCTCGGTGTAAGAGTCCGACCCTGGCGGGGGTCGGTGTACTGTCATCCGATGGGTAGGTTTAACCCTCCGCCCCATCGTCCGAGTCCTCCGGTTCTTCCTCGTCATCCGAGGTGTCGTGGTATCGACAGCTACCGTATGGCTCGGCACACAGTCCACCGTCCTGTTTAACGGTGCTGCAGGCCCTCTCAACGTGTTCTGTCTGCTCCATAAGGTGTTCTGCGTGGACAACCGGACAACGCTTCCAGACGTGCTTCCCGAGGCTGACAGTACCATCACGGTATCGGGTTGGCCCATCCTCCGTGATACGTATCAGAACCTCGTCACTCATGCTTCACCTCTACGGTAATTTTAACAAGGTCCGATGCTGGGATTTCGTGGTACGTCGTACCCATTGGACCCTCTGACTCAACGGTCACGGATACCTCATCCAGCTCCTGTATAGCAGTTGCCAGATTATCCATGGCCTCCACTACCTCTTCGGTGTGGAACTCAACTTCTTGTGTAAGCTCTCTGATACTCATTCTGTTAGTGTCACCCACCAGAAGTCACCGCTCGTCTCGGGGTCCGCTATGTCTCGAAGTCTCCCCGTCTTGTCAAGTTCCATCGCCCTCTGTCCGAGGGTTGTACCGTAGAGGCCTTGTCCATACTGACCTGAGTAAGTGTTCTGAGAATTGTCAGATAACATTTCACTCGTCAGTTGACGCACCTCTTCAATGTTGCTTGACGCGATGGCGTGACCTGCAAGATGAGCCTCAATCATACGTAGTCGGTGATTCGACATGTTGTGATTGACGGACTCAATCTCCTCTTCTATCAGAAGAGTGGCATAGTTGTCGATGAACCACTGGACTTGAGGCTCAGTAAGACCCCGCCAGTCAGTGTCCTCGTAGACACCTTCAGCTATCAACAGATTTCTGATATCATCTGCTGATGCTTTCTGGCGTGGCATTTACTACTCCTCTGATGTGTCCGAGTCGTCGCTAATCTCTTCCCGTCTGTCATTGATGGCGGTTATGACAGATTCACGGACGCCTGGCGCCCTCTCGTGTTCCAGTTCCTCCAACTCATCGAGGATATCGTCGTGTTCTCCTTCGGAGACTTCCCGCTTAATCTTCGACCACTTCTCTCGACTGAGTTGTCGGGCTCCAGATACTTCTCGCCAGCCGCCATGTGCCAGATACTCGTCAACAGCATCCTCGGGAACCTCGAACTCGCCGGGTCCCACGATGTCAACCTGTCGACTCCTATCGACGAACCGCATTTCTCGGGTGTATTCCAGGAGTGCCATGTGTTTGATACCTATTGGATATCAGACACCGTTCAGCACAGCCCAGTTGTCACCACGCTGAATCTTAAAGCCGATTTCCTGTCCGGCCTTGAAGTTCGGCGTGATGGGGTCGTGGTCGTTCCACGTCTGGGTGAAGAATCCGTTGGCGTCGTCCACCGAAATCTCTCCCGGGTCGGGCGCGTTGTCTGCCCGCTCCAGGAGTCTCTCACTGAACCACGGGATGTACGCCGAAGCGGCGCCAGGTCGGCCAATTACGACGTTACGGATTACGCTGGACGTAGCAGGGTCGAAGGGTTCGAGGATGTTATCCTGAACCGCCTCATCTGCGTCATCGACGACATTTCCGTCGGCATCGAGGTATCTACCTTCCGCATTGGTTCGCGGGACGTAGACCAGAACCTCCTTGATTTCACCGATTTCCTCGTCAACGAGACGCTGGATGTCACCAGTAGTGACAGACTTGAGCTGCACACCCTGGAGACGCTGCTCCATGTCATCCGACCGCTTCGCGTCGCGAAGGACGGACGGCGGAGCATAGACGTTCGGTTCGGCCTCTCCGAAGAAGACGCCGTTATTTCGGACTTCGTACGCAGCATCAAGCAGGTCCTGATACGGTGTGGAATTCGTAGAGTCACTCCAAGCTGTCAGCGAATCGAAGACGTGGTCAGTGGGAATGTCCTCGTGGGGACTGTCACCGAACTGACCAATGAGCCCATCGACGTACTCGTCGCCCCGCCACGTAATCTGCTCACGTGTCAGGAAGATTTCAGTCCGAAGAACCGCCGCGGCTCTCATGTAAAGACTGAAAGGTGTCTGACTGAACTCAGTTTCCGCGCCCTTGTCGGGGCGGTACTTCTTCTTGTATGCCTGGACAGTGACCTCGTCCCGCTCTGGCATGTCGAGCGAACCGACTGGCGACTCGGCGGAGTAGGAGACACCCTTCAGAGGGCTCCTGACACCGTCCATGACGTACCACTCCTGTTCGGGGTGGTCTAAGTCGACCAGCGGAAACTCTGTCAGAGCGCTGGCATAGCGGTTGTCTGTGTCGACCTCGATGCGTTCCATCTGGTCGACAAATTCGATAATCTCATTGCGAAGAACATCCGGGCGGAGTTCTCGCGCGTTTCTTTGTGTGGGTGGCATGTTTTATATCACCTAACTTATGCTGTTCTCACGACAGCTACTTTCCCGTCAGTGCCAAGTTCATTGGAACCTGTCTTAAAGACGCGACCAATGATATCATTGGGTTCGTGAGGAGTTACGTCGTAGGCAACGACACCATCAGCCCCGTAGACTGCAAGGTCTCCGGGCGATAGGGTAGCGTCGTCAGACGGCAGCCACTCGACGTAGTGTGTTACTCGGACGTTGACAAGACCGAGCGAATCTCCAGGGCTCAGTCCGGCAATGTCCTCATCGTCGACATCCGGGGGAAGGTCCACCAGACTACCGACGAAATCCCCGGCGGCTGAAACGTTTTCAGCTTCCGGGTGGGCCGAATCTTCGCTCCCGTTGAGGGCAACCCCGTCTCCGCGCTCTGGCACTTCACCAGCAGCGTCTGCGACGAGATTGACAGTAACCTCAGTACCGGGTGTGTAAAGGTTCAGGTCTCCAGACATGTTTATTCACCTCGACGGGCGGCGCCAACCTTCTGGCGAAGGTGCGTCCCGCTCTGTGCTTCTGCTACGTTAACCCCGTAGGCTTCCTGGAGGTACTCAGCGGGCGCCAGCCCCGTCCTCTCAGCAGCCTGAAGGTCTCGGGCGGTAAGGGCCTCGTAGGCCATATCGTCCATTTCCTCGGGGGTAACTGTCGGAGTATCGTCAACCTGTCCATCGCCTCGTGGCTGGACGTTCTGGGCGAGTTGCTCCTTAACCTTCTCAGTGTACGACTTATCGTCCGAATCGTCGTCCGAAGCTGCAAGAAGGTCGACAAGTTCCGGGAGTGTGTACTTCTCCGCAACTGTCTCGGCAGTGAGAAGTTCGGAATCGGCGGCGACGATTTCAGCCATCATCTCCTCCATCGGCTCGACGAAGCCCTGAAGCTCCTCGATTTCCGACTCCTTATCCTCAACAGCCTGAGAATACTCTTCGAGCTGTTCCTCTTTGCCCGAAATATCCGACTCAAGGTCCTCAATCTTTTC
>SLNU01000115.1 GCA_007132865.1 Bacteroidales bacterium
CAGCCCAGTCAGCGGCACGGTCATAACCGATATCCCCGGCAAGCCTGCCCCGCATTTCCGGGGCAATCAGGGTGTGCATCCATTCGGTGATGGTCCCTTCGGAGATTCCGTGCAGGGCGTTTAGAAGGGCGTCCCGGTCGTTCTGTCCGTATTGGTTGTCGGTTTGGGCGTGGCCCGAAAGGGTGCTGAAGAAAAAAAACAGCGCCAGGTAGAAGAATTTTCGCATTGTTGGATTGAATTGGGTTAACATTCAGGGTATTGCTCCTGGTTTTTGCGGTCAAAAGTACAAAAAAACGGACTTGGATTCGGTCTAAATTTTTTACTTTAGCCAGCAAAACCAAACAAGACAATGCCATGAAACTTAGAACTGTTCTCACGTGTACTCTTTTTCTATGCCTTCCGTTTTTGCTGCAAGCAGGTGGCACCCTGCTGTTGCGCCAGCCAACCGTCAGCGATTCCCATATCGTCTTTGTCTATGCCAACGACCTGTGGGCTGTGGAACGCACAGGTGGAGATGCATGGCGTCTTACCAGCAACGAAGGGGCGGAAACCCTTCCCCATTTTTCCCCTGACGGGGAGTGGCTTGCCTTCACTGCCCAATACGATGGCAATACCGATGTGTATGTGATGCCGGTCGGGGGCGGGCAGCCCAGACGTTTGACCTGGCATCCGGGGGCGGACCAGGTAGCGGGCTGGACACCCGATGGTGAGTATGTGATTTTTATTTCCGGCAGGGAAAGCGTGCCTACGCGCGAATCCATGTTTTACAAGGTCCATATCGATGGCGGCTTCCCTCAGGCCTTGCCGGTACCAAGGGCAGTGGCCGGGGATATGTCGCCTGACGGCCGTTTTATGGCCTATCAGGAAGTGGGTTTCTGGGACCCGGAATGGAGAAATTACCGTGCCGGACAGGCCAAGCCGATTTGGATTATGGATTTGCAGGATTACTCCCTGCAAACCACGGTGCAAACAGACGGGGAACGCCATATGAGCCCCATCTGGCACAATGGGAAAGTGTTTTTTATTTCGGAGCGGGATTATGCCGCCAATATCTGGTCCTACGATCCATCCACCCGGGCAATGAAGCAGGAAACCTTCCACGCGGATTTCGATGTGAAAAACCTGGCCTCGGGCGGAGATATCATTGTTTATGAGCAGGGCGGTGCGCTGAGCACCCTGGATCCGGGCACGGGCCAGACCAGCCGACTGGAAATCCACGTGCGGGGCGATTTTCATTGGTCGCGTGACCGCTGGGAGGACGTACGGCCTGCTGCCTTGCAGAACGCATCGCTTTCCCCGACGGGACAAAGGGCATTGTTTGAATACCGGGGAGACATTTTTACCGTACCCAAAGAGCATGGTCCGTGGCGGAACATCACGCGTAGTCCGGAGGCGGCCGACCGTTTCCCGGTCTGGTCGCCCGACGGCAGCAGGATTGCCTGGTTTTCTGACCAAAGTGGCGAGTATCAGCTATTGGTGGGTGACCAGGAGGGGATGACCGGGCCCAGGAGCTACACACTCCCGGAGCCGAGTTTCTTTTTCCGGCCTGCCTGGTCGCCTGACGGAAAACATATTGCCTATACCGACACCCACCTCAACCTATGGGTGATTCAACTGGAAACCGGGATTGTTTCGCTGGTTGACACAGACCGGTATGTGCGTCCCGAACGCACGATGAACCCGATCTGGTCTCCCGACAGCAGGTGGATCGCTTATGCCCATACCATAGACAATATGTTCAAGGCCGTCGTGGTGTTCAATGTGGAAACCGGGAAACGCATTCAGGTGACCGATGGGATGGCAGATGCCATCACCCCGGTCTGGGATGCATCAGGGAAATACCTGTATTTTCTGGCCAGTACGAACTACGGTCTGAATACCGGCTGGCTGGACATGAGCTCCTATGACCGTCCCGTCACCCGTGCCTTGTATGTGGCCGTGCTGGCCAGTGACGGGGTCTCTCCATTCCTGCCACGCAGCGATGAGGAGTCCGCCACCACCGCCCCCGCAACCGAAGAGCCCGCCGCGCCTGCCGGCGGACGCCGGGGAGCCGCTTCTGCCGATGCCGCCGAAAGCAACGGGGTGACTGTCAGGATTGATGAAGACGGACTGATGAGGCGCATTGTATCCGTGGATATTCCATTAAGGGACTATACGGGCCTGGTAGCCGGACCCGAAAATTTTGTGTTTTATCTTGAGTCCGTTCCTAACCAGCCTGGGCAGACCCTGCACCGTTACAATTTCAAGGAACGCAAAACGGAAGTTTTCCTGTCGCCAGTGCAGGAAGCCGTGGTATCGCATGACCGCAAATCCCTGCTTTACCGGAGTGGGCAGTCCTGGGGAATCGTGGATGCCGGGGGTGGCGCAAGGAAACCTGGGGACGGACGCCTGGAGGCCATCGGAAGCCTGCGGATGCGGATAGAGCCCAAGGCGGAATGGCGGCAGATATTCCGCGAAGGATGGCGGCTGCAGAGAGACTTCCTGTATGTGGACAATGTGCATGGCGCGCCCTGGGATGATATCTATGAATGGTACCGGCCATGGGTGGACCATGTGCGCCACCGCAGTGATTTGAACTATGTGGTGGAGATTATGGGCGGGGAGGTGGCCATCGGCCACTCTTATGTGCGTGGCGGGGATATGCCGGATGTGGAACAGATCCCGGTCGGACTGCTCGGGGCGGATTACGTGATTGAGAGCGGGCATTACCGCATCGACAGGATCTATGACGGGGAAAGCTGGAATCCCGGTCTTTCGGCCCCGCTTGCACAGCCTGGCATGCAGGTCCATGTCGGGGATTACCTGCTGGAGGTTAACGGGCAGAAACTGGATGCCGGACAAAACCTGTACAGGCTGTTCGAGGCCACGGCCGGGAAACAAACGGTGGTCCGCGTCAACAACCGGCCGGCGACCGAAGGATCCAGGCTGGTGACCGTGGTGCCGGTGGCCAACGAGAACCAGCTGCGGACGATGGACTGGGTGGAGGGCAATCGCCGCAGGGTGGATGAGCTTTCCGGCGGAAAGCTTGCCTATGTCTACCTGCCCAATACCGGGGGTGGCGGATATACCTTCTTTAACAGATATTACTTTGCCCAGCAGGACAAACAAGGGGTGGTGATTGATCAGAGGAACAATGGCGGCGGCTCTGCTGCGGATTATATGGTGGATGTCATGGCCAGGCAGCTGCATGGGTATTTCAACTCAAAGGCGGCCGACCGCAGGCCTTTTACCACCCCGATGGCCGGGATCTGGGGCCCAAAGGTAATGGTCATCAATGAGCGAGCAGGTTCCGGTGGAGATTTGCTTCCCTATATGTTCAGGAACATGGACCTGGGTCCGCTTATCGGTACCCGCACATGGGGCGGACTGGTCGGTATCTGGGACACGCCGGCCTTTGTGGATGGGGGACGCATGCAGGCACCCCGCGGCGGCTTTTTTGATGTGCATGGCCAATGGGCTGTGGAAGCCGAGGGTGTGGGACCGGACATCCATGTGGAGCAGCTGCCGGCAGAGGTGATCAGTGGGCGTGATCCGCAACTCGAGCGGGCAGTGGAAGAAGCCCTTAAGCTGCTGGAGACCGAAGGCGTGGAACTTCAGTCAGAGCCCGAACCGCCCGTCAGATACAGAAGGCCTGGGTCCAGGTAGATGGGATACGGCACCGTCAGGCAAATTTGACCGGCATATTGCCGGCAGTTAAATATTTGTTTTATATTTGCAGCCTACTCAAATCCAATAACAACCC
>SLNU01000347.1 GCA_007132865.1 Bacteroidales bacterium
AAAGCGTCAAGGATGGCGGCGTATCCATTGAGTCGAACAGCAGTTTCGGAACTACCGAAGATTCCGGAAACACCAGCCTTGAGGTGGCAGACACCAATCCTGAATCAGGAGTGAAGCCCGTGAGTGACCTGTTATTCGACGAAAACCTTACTGTCTCTGTCTACCCGAACCCATTCCGGGAACAGATCAATTTCCGGTTCAAGCCTGAAAAGGACACCAGTGCCCGCATCGAACTTTTCGATATCAGCGGCGCCCGTATCGCGGTGGTGTTTGATGAGTATGTGAGCGAGGGACAGGTGTATGAAGTGGTATACCGTCCGCAGATCCAAAATACCGCTGTGGTGTTCTATCGCATCATTATTGGCAACAGGGTCAGCAACGGCAAGCTGATCTACAAGGAATAGACCTTACACTTACCGGGAAAAAATTAATTTCCATAGTAATACCTCAGAGCGGGGTCCCGCACCAGGGGCCCCGCTTAATTTTATACCCATGTGTTATACAGCTGCTTAAGAGAAGTTTTTTTGCCCGTTGGTCGAGCTTTATGCGTAAAGGTCGTTAAAGGGCTATTAATTACACTTTTATAAACAATTTATATTGATTATAAATAAAAATGCATATATTTAAGTATGGAAACATCTGTATTCGGCCCGTCGGACTTGCCCAGTGTTTCTCACACCACCCACATCCTGAATTATAACCATTCTCATAATAAACCACAAAACCTATGAAGATGCAAGATGCTTACAACCCGCTGTTTATAAGATCAACCTTAAATGCACCCACCCGGCACGGAAAGCCTGGTCAGAAGAAAAAGGCAAATAACCTGAATCAATTGAAAAGGGCGTTATTTTCTTTCCTGATCATAATTCTGGGCGCCAATTTTTCATTCGCACAAAGCCTCTCTGGCACTTATACTGTCGGTGCAGGAGGAGACTATACAAGTCTGACGCTGGCTGTTGCCGACGTGAAAGCCAATGGGATGGCCGGACCAGTCGTTTTCAGCCTGCTTAACGGTACGTACAACGAACAGGTCGTGCTCGAACAGTACATTGGCGGATCGGCCGTCAATACCCTCACGATTGAATCACAGGGGGGGAATGCCGAAGATGTGACCATATTCTGGCAGGCATCATCCGACGATGACAATTATGTGATCAGGCTGGATGGCGCCAGGCATATTGTGATCAGGAATGTGACCTTGCAGGCAACAGGGGAGGCTTTTGCCCACACAATACTGGGGGTAAGTGCACTTGAGAATATCCTTGTCGAGTCTTGCCGCCTGATGAGTCCTTCAGTAGACCCCTTTGCGGCAAGTAAGGAGAATGTGAATCTCCTGCCGTTGAATTCGAGCGGTATAAGGCTGGTAAATAATGTGATCAGCGGGGGCACATTCGGAATAAACTATGTTGGGGGATCCAGCACAGCGTTTCGGGCGCCCGGCGTGGAAATAACCGGCAATGACATCAGTGATGTCAGGAATCGGGGAATTTACGTGCAACGGACAGATGGTGCCGTGGTGGCCGGCAATACCATTGCGATGAGAGAGGACATCACAAGCAATAATGTAGCAGTTATTCTGACAGATTTCAGTGGTGCCGGCATGTTGGTGGCAAACAGGATATCTGGTTCAGGGGTGAGTCTTAGTAACCTTGATTCAGATGCTTCAGACCCATTCATCATAGCCAATAATTTCATCAGTGTCCATTCGGGCAATGGGATGGTGTTTACGGGACTCAACACCAACCTGCGGGTCTACCACAACAGCGTGAACAACCTTGGCGGTGGCGCTGCACTCTATTACAATGGAAGCAGCTCCTCAAACAATGCCTTTATCAACAACAATTTCATATCTACCACAGGTTATGCGGTTCATTTGATTTCCTCGTCGGGTGGGTTTGAGATATCCGACTATAATAATCTCTATGCATCCGGTGAAAGATTTGGCCGTTGGGTAAATACCAATGCTTACAGCATGATCGAATGGAGGGCGCTGTCTGGTCTGGATCAGAACTCTGTTAGCTTTGATCCGGCATACGCCTCTTATAAGGAGCTGTATGCCAGCGCACCCACGCTGGCCGAAGCGGGTGTGTTTTTGTCGGATGTTCCCGAAGACATTGACGGGGTTACCCGGAAAGCGAACCCAAGCATTGGTGCCAATGAATTTGATGCAGGCGCTTTGCTGCCCCTGGCAGGGACATATACGGTTGACCCCGGCGGAAGCGGAGCGGAAAACTTTCTTTCAATACAGGATGCCATTGATGCCGTCCTTTTCAGGGGGGTGTCTGCTTCGGTATCATTTCAAATTGCATCCGGCACGTATCCCGGGAATCTGGAAATCCCACGGTTTTTCATTAATGACCCGGATCATACCATTGCTTTTGAGTCAGCAAGCGGACTGGCTGAGGATGTGGTGCTGACCCATTCCGCAGAGACTGCGGATGATAATTTTGTGGTCCATTTCAATACGGCATCACAGGTCGTGCTCAGGAACCTAAGCCTTGAAGCCACGGGAACAGACTTTACCAGAACCCTGACGGCAAGTGGAGTGATCAGCAATATATCGGTGGAAGGATGCCGGCTGGTTAGTCCGCTGGCCAGCGCTTCAAACGTCAGCACCAACGCCGCAAATGTTGTCGTGGATCCCACAGAGTCAAGCAATGTGCGGTTTACGGATAATTTGGTCACGGGCGGCACCGTCGGATTGTACATCTGGGGAGGCGGCACCGCGGCATTCCGCGCCGGGGGAATAATAGTAACCGGCAATACGGTCACGGATGCCAACTACAGGGGCATCTGGCTGCAGCGAATGGCCGCGGCCCAGGTAAACGGTAATGCGGTGACAATGTACCCGTCGGGGCACAGCAGCTCGGAAGGGATTTACCTGCTCCAGCATGCAGGTTCTCTGACGGTCACCAATAACAGGGTAACAGCCAACCGCTGGGCCATGCATATGACGGGGGCCATAGGGGATGAAGGGGACCTCGGACTGGTGGCAAACAATTTTTTCAGTAATTCAGCCACCAATGCGGCAGCGGTGTACTTCAACAACAACTCCCACCAGAGATTTTATCACAACAATACCCTGGCAGCCGGTGGCTCATCGGGATTCCATTACAACGCCACAGCGAGCAGCATAGGGAATGTTTTCCTGAACAACAACTTTGTTTCTGGTACCGGCTATGCGATCCGCGTGCAGAATCAGAACGGGTTTGGATCATCCAATTATAATAACCTGTATACCGGCGGTGCAAACCTCGGCAAATGGCTTACCGAAGCCGACTCGCAAACACTTCTGGCATGGCAGCAGGCCTCTGGCAACGACGGCAACTCTTTTTCGATCGACCCGGAATATGCTTCTTCTACAGAACTGTATGCCAGCGCAGGGCCGTTGGCAAACGCAGGGACGCCACTTGCAGATGTGACCACCGACATTGACGGGGAGCAAAGGAAGCCAAGTCCGTCAATCGGAGCAAATGAATACGGTGAGCTTGAGGCGCAAAGTCTGGCCGGTGTTTATTCCATCAATCCCGCAGGAAGCGGTGATCGCAATTTTGCCAGCTTCTTGCTGGCCGTCCAGGCCATGATCGACCGGGGCATTTCGGATGCGGTAATTTTCCAGGTGGCTGCGGGCACCTATGAGGAGCAGGTGGAAATCCCGCCGATAATCGGGGCTTCGCCGGAGAAGACGGTGACGTTTGAATCGGAAGGCGGCGTGGCAGAGGATGTGGTCCTCAG
>SLNU01000112.1 GCA_007132865.1 Bacteroidales bacterium
ATCCCGTTCTGTCCCTTGATGGGCCTGGATACGGAACCTTCTTCCAGTGCAAATGCGGCCCCGATGACCCTGGGTTCTGCTCCTGCTCCGGGAAGGTTGTTCGTGGTGAAACGAATGTCGTTGGCTTCCTGCACGTCACGTTGCAACTCTCCGGCAATGGCAGAAAGGGTAGTGCCTGCCTGTGCGATCCTATCGGCCATCATATCAAACTTTTTTTGTCGGATGGCCTGGGCCATGACTTCATCGCGGATCTGGTTGATGGACGGAACGCCTTCTTCGGTGATGTCGGTCACGGTGGCGACGATAAAGCGGTTGTCCAGTTCAAAGATTCTGGAAAAGGCACCTTCTCGGGTGTCGTCCATGAATGCCCACTGGATAATGCCGCGCGGGTTCTCCACGCCCGGGATGCTGAAATCCATCGCTCGGATATTTTCGGCGGTACGGATGGCCACATCCTGCTCTTCGGCAGTCTGGCGGAAGTCCTTGCTTTCTCTCAGCCTGGAGGAGAACATGCTGGCCTGTGCATATATGTCCTGATAAGTGCGGCTGCTGGCCTCAATGTCGCGGGTCAGCATGGCTACCTGGACCTTCCGGGCTCCGGCCGATTTTCCTGTGACATGGATGACGTGGATGCCAAACTCGCTTTCTGCAGTAACGATCGAACCGGTGGTTGCATTGATTACGGCTTCATTAAACGTAGAAACCATGTCCCCGTCACGGAACCATTCCAGATCGCCCATATTAAACTGGGCAGAGGGATCGTCAGATGTTTCCATGGCCACCTCCCCGAAACGTGCCGGGTTGCTCCTGACCACCGCGGCCAGGCTGTCGGCCCGTTCCCTTGCCTGTGCAATGCTGCGCGTGGCAGGGGTAGGGGCCTGCGATCCGGCGTAGGCCACCAGAATATGACTGGCACGCATGGAGTCGGGACGCACCTGTGCGTCGACCAGTTTGGCCAGAACATAAGAATTGCCGTCTACGTAAGGGCCGTGTACCGATCCGACGGTGGCATCAAATAAAACCATGTCGATCTCGGGGGAAAGTTCTCCCTGTCCATAGTATGTGGGATCAAAACGTCTGTCGGATACGGAGTTGATAAATGGGGCAATGTCCTCGGCCTGCTCCAGTTCATCCCTGAGCGCTTCCAGCTCGCCACGCAGGGCCTCGCGGTCCTGGTCGGTCGGGAACACATTGAACGATACATATTCGATACTGCGCGAGGCTTCCCGGCGGAAACTTTCCTTGTTCTCATCGTAGTAGCGCCTGAGTTCGCGGTCTGAAACCGTCACCAGGGTATCGGCGATATCATCGAAGGGCTTGTAGACAAAACGGATATCTGCCGTTGCGTTGCGGTCGTTATAGTCCCTTTTGGCAATCACACCGGGTACATAGTATGCCTTGCGGATCAGGTTGTGGTATTTGTTTTCGGCCCGTTCCTGCTTCATGAATTGCTCAAGGGTGACCCACTGGTTTTGAACGGAGGGGTCGAGCATATCGAAATTGCGCAGGAACTCCACCACCTGCTGGGGGTCATACTGCCCGGTTTCGGGATTGGTAAAACTCTGCCTGATCAGGTTGTGCGGCTCGGGGCCGTGTACCATGTCAAAAAGTTCTTCGGCTGATATTTCGATGCCAAGGCGTTCCATTTCTCCGCCCAGCAGTATCTCACGCAGCATCTGGTTCCACACCTGTTCGCGCACCTGGAAGGCCTCGCGGGGACCAAGGTTGGCCTGGCCGGTCTGTTGCCGCCAGTTCTCAGTCTGCTCGCTGACCCGTTGCTCAAATTCCTGGAAAGGGATGCTGGTCTTGCCGATTTTGCCAATGTCAAACCTTTGTCCCCCCATCGGTCCATACCCCAGGAAGTCGCCAAGCACGAATGCCGCAAGTGCGAAACCAATGACGCCAATCAACAATCCGGAGTAACTCCTTATCTTACTAATAACTGCCATATCTCGTTGTGTTTTAAAAAATTCGAGTGCAAAGATACCATTTTAATTAATAAATCGGAGGACGGAATTTTCACCGGCGCCGTGAAAGCAAGGTTTTTTCACACGCATGGTCACCTGCATGCTCACACGCATGCTCAGACGCATGGTTATGCGCACGCTCATACGCATGGTCAAAGGATGGTTTTTTTCACCTGCACGGTTTCAATCCGCTTTTCGCTGACCTGGAGTATTCTGAAGGTAAGCGGACCGATGATTATTTCTTCTCCTTTTTGTGGGATGCTTTCGAAATGACTGAGCATCAGTCCGCCCAACGTCTCATAATCCTCCGCCTCGGGCAGGTCCAGTCCGAACTGCTCATTGATGTAGTCTATTTCCAGTCTGGCCGAGAAGATGTACTCGTTATCGCGCAGCTTTTTTTCGATCAGGTCGTCGTGGTCGTATTCATCGTCGATCTCCCCGAAAATCTCCTCTATGATGTCTTCAATGGTGATGATGCCCGACGTCCCGCCAAACTCATCCACCACGGCGGCAATGCTTTTGCGCTGCTGGATAAAGTTTTGCAGCAGCTTGTTGGCATGCATGGTTTCCGGAACCAGCATGATGGGCCGGATGATGGGCCGGATGTCATCGGGCTTGCGAAAAAAGTCGAAGGCATGCACATAGCCGGTGATGTTGTCGATGGAGTCCTTATATATAAGTATCTTGGATAAGCCGGTCTGCGAAAAAAGCGAACGGATCTCAGAAGGTTTTTCCTTGTCGGATACGGCAACAATCTCCGTACGGGGAATCATGCATTCGCGTATCCTGATATCGGGAAACTCAATGGCGTTGCGGAAGATCTGAATCTCCCTGCTGCTTTCCCTGTCCTGTTCGGGTTGTTGTCCGAATTCCTTCAGGTAGTTGTCCATGTCCACAATGTCGAAAGCCTTTTTGTTGTTGCCCACATCCACCTTCAGTAAATGCTTCATGATGAAATTCGAAAGGGTGATGGTGATGGTGATCAGCGGAAACAGCAGGTAATATATCACTGTGACGGGCAGTGCAAACAGGTTCAGAAAACGGTTGGGGTTGATGCGGAAAAGCGCTTTGGGTAAAAACTCAGCAAAAGACAGTATGATCAGCGAAGAAATTATGGTTTGCAGGATCAGTACGCTGAACTCCGTGGTGATGACCTCGGGAAGCAAGCTGATCAGCACCGGCTCAAGCAAAGCGGCAAAGGCGATGCCGTAGATGACCAGGGCAATGTTGTTGCCCACCAGCATCGTGGAAATGAAGCTGGACTCTGAACGGATGAATCGCGACAGCAGCTTGGCTGAATACCCTCCACTTTTGCGGTCGACCTCCACCTTCAGCTTGTTGGCTGAAATAAAGGCGATCTCCATCCCCGAGAAAAAGGCGGAAAGAATCAGGCTGGCGATGATGATCAGGAATAGGGACATTGGTTGTTGGCTGTTGGCTATTGGTTATTGGTTGTTGGCTATTGGCTGTTGGTTGTTGGCTATTGGATATTGGGTGTTGGCTATTGGCTGTTGGCTATTGGTTGTTGGCTATTGGCTATTGGGTATTGGATTCTGTTCGTTGTGGTGGTGCTTGTTGTGGGGCCGGTTGGACTCCCGGGGTCAATTTCTCCGGGCTAGTGTCCGGGTGTTGTGGCGCTGGTTGCTCCCTTGGTTGCTGCGGCCTAGTCGGTCCCTGTGGCGACGCCTGTTGCCTTCCGGGTGCTGTGTCGGGTCGTTGTGGCACTGCTGACCGCGGAGCTGGTTCGGGCAGGGGTTCA
>SLNU01000133.1 GCA_007132865.1 Bacteroidales bacterium
CATCACGTCTCCGATCACCAGGATGCGCTTGTCCCTGAAGGAACCCAATGCCTGTTCAATGGTCTTGCGGCTGTATGTACCCTTCATGGATCAACGGTCTTACTTAAGTTCTTCCAATGCCTGCCGGATGCGGCTGATGGCTTCCTCCAGCAAATCGTTGGAGGTTGCATAGGAAAGCCTGACACAATCGGGATCCCCGAATGCATCCCCGGGCACCATGGCAACAAACACCTTGTTGAGCAGGTACATGCATAGATCCGGGGCGTTCTCCACCCGGGTGGTCCCATCCGACTTCCCAAAAAATTCCTTCACATTTGCGAATACATAAAAGGCTCCCTGCGGCTCATTGGTTTTTATGCCCGGGATGTCTTTCATCAGTCGCAGGACAAGGTCACGCCGCTCTCGGAATTTATCCAGCATGGGGCGGGTTGTTGCCGGGTCGGTCTTCATCGCCTCTACACCGGCCATCTGCGCAATGGAGCAGGTTCCGGAAGTGATTTGGCCCTGCAGCTTGTTGCAGGCCTTTGCGATCTCAAGGCTGGCTGCCATATAGCCCAGCCTCCAGCCGGTCATCGCAAACCCTTTGGATACGCCGTTGATGATGATTACCTGGTCGCGGACCTCCTCGAATTGGGCGATGCTCTCATGTGCTCCGGAAAAGTTGATATGCTCGTAGATCTCGTCTGCCAGGATGTACACATGGGGATGTCTGGCGAAGACTCCGGCCAGTTGTTTCAGCTCCTCCCGGGAATACACGCTTCCGGTGGGGTTGCACGGACTGGAGAACATGAACAGCTTGGTTTTGGGTGTGATGGCGGCCTCAAGCTGATCAGCCGTGATCTTGAAGTCATTCTCAATGCCTGCCTGGATGGTTATTTCCACCCCTTCGGCCATTTTAACGATCTCCCGGTAGCTCACCCAGAAAGGGGAGGGGACGATGACTTCCTCACCCGGGTTGACCAGGCACAGAACGGCATTGGCGATGGACTGCTTGGCCCCGGTGGATACCACGATCTGTTCTGCTGTGTAATCCAGCTTGTTGTCACGGCTGAGCTTTTCGCAAATGGCCTGCCGCAGCTCCAGGTATCCGTTTACCGGTGTGTAAAAGGAATGGTTGTGGTCGATGGCGGATTTGCCGGCTTCCTTGATGTTGTCGGGCGTGAAGAAGTCAGGTTCTCCCAGGCTCAGGTTGATTACATTGTGGCCCAGGGCCTTCAGCTCCCTGCTTTTTCTGGCCATGGCCAGGGTCTCGGATTCGGATAAGCGGTTGATTCTGTCTGATAATGGATTCATAGGATAGGGGGTTTTACAGCCGCAAATGTAGCAAATTCTAAGTAAAGGCCTTATCTTTGCGCTACAAAAAAATTATACCCATGGGAGACCTGTTTTATTCACTGAGGTATGTGCTCTTGTCGCTGGGGGCTTTTTTATTGGCTTGGTTTCTGTTGAAGGAATACTTCCAGAGGGAGGGCCGCAAGCAAAAACAGGATGGGCTTGCTGAAAGGCTGCGCATCTCCTTGCCGATCAGGCTGCAAGCCTACGAAAGGATCATACTTCTGCTGGAGCGGATTTCTCCGGGAAGCCTGATTTCCCGCCTGCACAAGCCGGGCATGACAGCCCCTGAATTTCAGCGCCTGCTCATACATACGATACGGGACGAGTTTAACCACAACCTCTCCCAGCAGCTTTACGTATCGGTGCCCGCCTGGGAGATGGTAAAAAGTGCCAAGGAGGAGATGATCAGCCAGGTGAATACGGCGGCCGCCCGGCTGGATGAAAATGCCACTTCGGCCGACCTTTCAAACCTGCTGCTCGGGGTCAGTGTCGACAAACTGGCCACCCGCAAGGCCATCGACTACCTGAAATCGGAGGCCGCCAAGGTATTCTAAAAAGCCTTAAGCCTTATGGAAATATTGCTGAATAACCGCAAGGAATCCTTTCCGGGCCGTTCACAAATGACGGTCAGGGAATTGCTGCAAGACAAGAAATTCACCTTTAAATTTTTGGTGGTCAGGCACAATGACCAGGTTGTCATGGAAGATGACTATGCCGGTACCGTGATACGTGACGGGGACAAGGTAGTGGTACTTCACCTAATGGCTGGGGGATAGGCTTCGCGGGCCTGGCTGCGGACATATATCGGCAGCAATTATGTCACTGCGGCATTGGCAGCACGGGCGTCTTATTGCACAGACGAATTCAGGTGGGTGATTCCGATGAGCCGGTCATGCACTGTTCCAGGCTGACGGTGGTACACATAAATACTGTAGTCGTTCTCGGTGATGCTGTGGTTGCCCTCAATAAATCCGGTGTCGGCCCGAGTCTCCCCCGCTTCCAGAAAGGCATAGAGATAGTTGTAATAGCCTTGTTTCAGCAGCAGGCTGATCTCGTATTTTTTCTCCACATAGTTGTAGCTCATCTGATTCGCATCTGAAAAATGCCAGTGGGTCAGCTCGCCCATGATGTAAAGTCCGCCACTGGCCAGGGGGGCGTCCATCGGCAAGCTGAAGTGCACCCAGGCATAGTCGCTCTCCACCATGTCGTTGCGTCCGTCCTGGTTCCGTATGGTGAATCTTCCGTTTATGTCATTGTCGGATGAGTACCTTCTGAAAGTGCGCCGCTGGTCAGGCAGCAGGAACACATCCCAGTGGCGTACCGATGAGTTGATCTCGGCCACCCTTTCGGTCAAAACACGCAGGGTTCTTGTGTCGAACCTCCTGAATTCGTTCCCTCCGTCAAACAGGGCCTGGTCCTCATGGTCATACACCAGGCGGTTCCCAATGATGCTGCGTGGCCGCAGCTTGGTAATGGCATTGTCCCAGCGGCCGTTTTGGGTCATCACCACCCGGAGATCCTGCTGGGGATTGGACACCGGGTAGCCCCCTGTATGGATCTCCATGCTTATCTGTTGTCTGGTGTCCCTATGGGCAACCAGGTTTGCCATCCCGACACTGGCGTCAATTTGCACCAGCTGCTCCTGGACCATGAACCGCCGGGTGAGCACCAGGTTTTCAGGATCTCCGTCCAGATATACTTTAAGAATGTAATTCCCGCTAACCCTGGGCTGCAGGTTAGCGTTCGGAAACTCCAGGAAATAGTGACTGTATGGCACCCGGGTGTTTATTGAGCGGGAGTAGCTGGTCACCTGATCCTCAAAGAATCCGTCAAGGTATTCGAAAGGGCTCAGCTCGGAGGCTTGCCAATCGGCATTGCAATGTACAACGGTAAAATAGTAATTTTTATAATCCGCATCCAGGTCGTCGAACCGCAACTCCAGCACCTCCCCTGAATTCAGGCGGATGATGGGTGGGGCAAGCTCAAATCCCTTGCGGTTAAACAAAACTGTATGGACGTTGTTTTTATGGATAAAGTCTCCATAAAGAAAAAAATCTTTAATATTGTTGTTATTGTTTTCACCAGCCAGGCCTGGCTTTTCACCGGGGGAATGTGTTGCCGGCGAAACGGCCGTGCAGGCCACGGCGAACAGGAGCAAAAAGATGCCGGAGAGGATTAAGCGAAAGCGCGCCGGGCGAAGCAGGGGTCGGAGGGTATGCATGGTGATCTGGTCTTGGTTGAGACGGTGATGTATCGCCTTTAAACAAAGCTACTACAAAACGAAGAAACCGGCAAAAACATTTTAGGTATTTAAAAATATGCATAATTTTGCCTGTTATAGTCTAAATCAAATCCGTCCCGACGATGTC
>SLNU01000242.1 GCA_007132865.1 Bacteroidales bacterium
AAAATTTTTGTAAATTTGCACTCCGTTTGAGATCACATGCGGATGTGGCGTAATTGGTAGCCGCGCCAGACTTAGGATCTGGTGCCGAGAGGCGTGGGGGTTCGAGTCCCTTCATCCGCACTAAGTAATTGAAAATTAGATAGATAGCAGATTATCAGGTCATTGTTAAGGGGGTTGAATCCTTTATCCGCACAATTTACCTCCGGATTACAGGTCTGGCAGGTTGTGCCCGGGAATCACTGACAATTCAAATGGTCCCGGGAATTTTTTTTGCGGACCCGCAAACAAATTAAAACATTCAATATGCATATCACACGAGAGAATATCGGCGAGCTGGAGGCATTGCTGAAAGTAGAACTTCAGAAAGACGATTACCAGGAAAAGGTGGAGAAGGAACTAAAGACGCTACAGAAAAAAGCCCAGATGCCCGGTTTCCGGCCCGGCAAAGTTCCTTTTGGAATGGTACGCAAACTTTACGGGAAAAGTGTCCTTGTCGAAGAGGTGAATAAGGTATTGGTAGACGCCGTATATGAGCATATCAAGGCTGAGAACCTGAATATCCTTGGCCATCCCGTTCCCGATCATGAACTGGCAGGGAAGGTAGATTGGGAGGCACAGACGGATTTTGTTTTTCACTACCACATTGGCATTGCTCCGGAGGTCAGCCTTGAACTGAATGATCAGATTGAGGTGGAATACTATCGGATCAAGGTTGGTGATGACGTGGTAGACAAGTATATGACCGACCTTCGCCGCCGCTATGGCAAGATGATGAACCCTGGTGTTTCCGAAGAAGAGGATGTGCTTTTTGGGGAGTTTTCAGAAATGTTGTCGGATGAAGAAGCCAAACCCGAAGGTAAGGTACACAAGGGCAACCTTTATATTAAATTTCTGAAGGATGAAAACGTGAAGTCCCGCCTCGTTGGTGCCAAACCGGGGGAAAGTGTGGTGATGGACATCCAAAAGGCCGTAGGGTCTGATGCTGAGATCGCCGCCATGATTGGGGTGAAGAAAGAGGAGGCAGGCAATTTCGGCCCGTTGTTTCGTTTCACCATCGAGAGCATTAGCAGGATAGAGCCTGCCGAACTGGATGAAGCTTTATTTGATAAGGTAGCTCCGGGCAAGGAGATCCGAACCGAAGAGGCCCTGCGGGAGTTTGTAAGGGAGCAGGTCTCGATGCAGTACCAGGTGGATGTCGACAAGCATTTCCGCAACGAAGTGATGAAAAAGTTGCTGGAGGTGACAGACCTGTCGCTGCCTGAGGAATTTCTGAAGAAATGGCTGGTCGACTCCAACAAGGACGAAGTCAGCCCGGAGCAGGTGGAAAAAGAGTTTGGACAGTTTGCGGATACGTTTCGCTGGCAGCTGATCGAGAACCACCTGATCAAATCCCACGACCTGCAGGTGAGCCAGGAAGAGGTGAACAGCCACCTTGAAACTTACTTCCGCAATCAGCTGAAGCAATATGGACAGGAGGATGTGGACCAGGAAATGATCAGCCAGTTCGTGACCAATATCCAATCAAAGGAAGAGGAGATCAAAAAGGTATACGACCATCTGAATGATGAAAAACTTATGAAGCTGTTCAAGGAAAAACTAAAGCTGAAGGAAACGGAGCTTGGTTTTGATGATTTTGTTAAATTAGTATCGGAAAAATACCAGTAAACAGAACGGATATGAGCCCCAACGATTTTACCAAATATGCCACCCGCCACCATGGCGTGAACAGCATGAGCCTGTACAAATACACCTCTGTGTATGGAAACTACATTAGTCCGACTATTATTGAGGAACGTCAGCTGAATATTGCGACGATGGACGTGTTCAGCCGCCTGATGATGGACAGGATTATTTTTCTTGGGGTGCCGATCAATGACTATGTGGCCAATATTATCCAGGCACAACTGTTGTATATGGAGTCGGTGGATCCCAAGAAAGACATTCAGATATACCTGAATACCCCCGGGGGCTCGGTCTATGCCGGCCTGGGCATTTATGACACCATGCAATACATTGCACCGGACGTGGCCACCATATGCACCGGCATTGCCGCATCCATGGGGGCCGTCTTGCTTTGTGCCGGCAAAGAAGGCAAGCGCACAGCACTGAAGCATAGCCGCATTCTGATCCATCAGCCCATGGGCGGAGCAGAAGGCCAGGCGTCAGACATTGAAATCACGGCCCGCGAGATCCAAAAGATAAAAAAAGAGCTCTATGAGATCATTGCAAAGCACTCCAAACAGGAATACGAAAAGATTTGGCAGGATTCTGACCGGGATTACTGGATGACCTCCGAGGAGGCCAGGGATTACGGAATGATCGACGAAGTCCTGATTACCAATAAAAAGCCAGAATAATACCCGGCACGGCATGACCAAGGACAATCGAAAATGCTCATTTTGCGGACGCGACGGAAAAAGCGTTGATATACTTATATCCGGTGTGGGTGCCCACATCTGTGAACGCTGTGTGGATCAGGCAAACCTGATCGTTGCCGAGGAGAAGGCCGTTAAGGGAAAAAAACAGATCCCTTCCTTCCACCTGTTCAAGCCCTCCGAGATCAAGAAGCATTTGGATAAATATGTCATCGGACAGGAAGACGCCAAAAAAGTCCTGTCAGTTGCCGTCTATAACCACTATAAAAGGATCAGCCATCAGAGTGTCGTTCCAGGCGGCAAGGAGGATGAGGTGGAGATTGAAAAGTCAAACATCATGCTTGTCGGGGAAACAGGTACGGGAAAAACCTTGTTGGCACGGACCATTGCCCGGATCATGCAGGTCCCCTTCTGCATTGCAGACGCGACAGTGCTTACGGAAGCCGGTTATGTGGGCGAAGATGTAGAAAGCATTCTGGCCAGGTTGCTGCAGGTGGCAGACTATGATGTGGCAGCGGCTGAACGGGGCATCGTCTTTATCGATGAAGTGGACAAGATTGCCAGGAAAAGCGACAACCCATCCATTACCCGGGACGTTTCGGGAGAGGGGGTTCAGCAGGCATTGTTGAAACTGCTCGAAGGGGCCATCGTAAATGTGCCGCCACAGGGGGGACGCAAACACCCGGAGCAAAAGATGATTCAGGTCAATACCCAAAACATCCTTTTTATTTGCGGAGGAGCATTTGACGGCATTGAAAAGAGGATACTCTACCGTATGCAGGCCAATGCCATCGGTTACGGGGCGAGCAAATCCGGAAGGATTGACAGGGACAACCTGTTGCAGTATATTGCCCCGCAGGACTTGAAAAGTTTCGGACTCATCCCGGAACTGGTAGGTCGTGTGCCGGTACTTACCTATTTGAATCCGTTGGACCGGGCCACCCTCCGTTCCATACTGACCGAACCCAGGAACGCATTGATCAAGCAATATGTAAGGCTGTTCGAGATGGACAATATCAAACTCGAGGTAGAGCCAAAAGTGCTTGATTTCATTGTGGAGAAAGCCATTGAGTTCAAGTTGGGGGCGCGCGGACTGCGATCCATTTGTGAGCTGATTATGCTGGATGCTATGTTTGACATGCCTTCCGATGCCAAGAAGAAGGCTGTTTTTAAGCTTGACATGGCCTATGCCCGCAAACGTGTTGATAAAGCCAGCCAGGACCATCTGAAGGTGGCCTGATCCGGGTGACCGTTCCAGTCCGGGCAGATTGGATAGTCTCAAAAACTTTTCTTGACTTTAATCGTTCTATTAAAGGAATGAGGGCTACTCATATGAAACTTTGGGGGTTGATATTGGGGGGGTTGCTCGTTTTACCGGGCTTGACCAGGCATGTAGAAGCCCAGTATATATCCGGTACCACCCATCGTGCCACGGTCCTTGGCAAGGATACCGTTGCTGTGATTGATTTACAGCCCGTAATGATTATGGCGCCAAGGGTTTTCACAAGCAGGTCTGAGGAGATGCGGTATTACCGCCTGGTCCAGAATGTGAAAAAGGCATATCCCTACGCCCACCTCGCAGGAATAAAATTGAGGGAGTACGAAGTGTTCCTGTCCGCGCTGTCTGAGCCTGAGCGCAGGAGGGCCCTCAGGGACATTGAAAAGGAGATCCTCGACCAGTTCGAAGAAGACCTCAAAAGCCTGACCCGCACCCAGGGTGTTATTCTCATCAAGCTTATTGACCGGGAGACCACCCACACCTCTTACGATATCCTGCGTGACTTCAGGGGCCTCGTCTCTGCCGTGTTCTGGCAATCCCTTGCCCGGATTTTTGGATATAACCTTCGTACCCAATACGACCCCAACGGGGAGGACCGCCTGATCGAGGAAATAGTGCTGATGATAGAAGCGGGACTTATCTGATGGCCTACTTGCCCCTTCCCTGCATGATGATCAGGGCAGTATAGATCATGATCTTGAAATCAACGGCGAGGGACATGTTCTCCAGGTAGATCAGGTCATACCGGAGTCGCTCGATCATCTGATCCACATTCTCGGCATATCCATACTTAACCTGTCCCCAACTGGTGATCCCCGGCTTGATTTTTTGCAAAAGGGTGTAGTGGGGGGCTTTTTTTACGATCAGGTCTATATAGTATTGCCTTTCGGGCCGGGGGCCCACCAGTGACATATTTCCGAGCAGTACATTGTAGAACTGCGGAATCTCATCCAGCCGTACTTTCCTCATAAAGCGGCCGAAGGGGGTAATCCGGGTGTCGTCCTTGCATGAAAGCTGGGGTCCGTCTTTCTCTGCGTCTGTGTACATGGACCGGAACTTATGCATCTTGAAAGCCTTTCCACCCCTGCCGACACGCTCGTGGGTGTAGAACACAGGCCCCTTGGAGTTCAGTTTGACCGCAATGGCTGTGGCAAGAAAGACAGGAGACAGTACCACCAGGCTAATCAGTGAGGCGACAATGTCGATGAGACGTTTGATAGAATGCTGCCATGCCGGCATCAGTCCGGGTTGGATCTGTATCAGTGGTGTCCCGAATATGGATGTCATTTTCACAGCACCCAGCAAAATATCGTGCAGTTCCGGGATCACTTTCACGATCACATCCGCATTGTGAAGGTCCGTCAGGATCTGATTCAGGTTTTTGTGCTCCCTGGGTTCGATGGCAATAATCGCCTCCTCCACTTCATTCTTCTCCACAATGCTTTTCAGGTCCTTAAACCACCCCAGACGCGGCAGATGCTCCTCCACAGGATATTGGTCAAAAAGGTTTACGTTGACAAAGCCGATGATCTTGTTCCCGGCCGACTTTGGCTGGGTCTCCAGTTCATGGAAAATGTCCATTGCCTTTTTCTGACTGCCGATAATAATCGTTTTAAATCCTATGATGCGGTTGTGGATCTTGTTGGCGATAATCGTTGCGAGGGTCAGGCGAAAGGACGCAGTAAAAAAGACATGAAAGAACAGCAGGACCAGGAATGACTGGTAGTAGTCCTTGCTTGTGGTCACTTCCTGATCCAGCAGGACCACGAAAAAAATGACCAGTACCCCGAAAATGGAAGTGAAGATGGTTTGTCCGAAAAGCCCCAGCCGTGAGCCCCGGAAGATCGCTTTGTAGGCGCCACTCAGGTAATAAAGCAACAACCAGAAAATAGGTATCAGGACCAGACCAAGCAAAAGGTTCTCATCAATGAAAATTTGTTCCCTGAAGAGACTTAGCCCGAAATTGTTGTTGGTTTTTCTGAAACTGATGAAGAAGAACCATGCAAGTGCGGCCGCAAGAAAGTCAAAGGCAATGTATTTTATCAGCTGCTTATTCTGTAGCTTTTTATCCATGCAAGGAACTTGTTTTCAATACAATAAGGCGTTACAAGGGCCTCTTTTGACCTTTAATGCTGAAACAAAACAAAAAAATGTGCGGGGCTGAATTCAAATTAAGAACGCATGCAGCATTGCCATATTGTATGCTTATGACAATTCAGCCGATCTCCAGACCGGATTCGATCTTTTCCATGATTTGGTAAGCAAGCTCCAGTGAACTGTATCCATCCATGATTGTCACCAATGGTTCGGTATTTTGAATAATGGAGTCATGAAAGGTTTCCAGTTCGGTCTGTATGGCATTGATCGGCTGAATCTCCGGTTTGTCGATCCAGATCTGTTTGGGGGTCTTCCCCTTTCCCATGTCGATTAGCATCGCAAATGGGTCTGGTTGTCCCTCTGCATCATTCATACGTATCAGGTCTGTTTCCTTTTTCAGGAAGTCCACCGCGATATAGCTGTCTTTTTGGAAAAACCGGGATTTCCGCATGTTTTTCATAGAAATGCGGCTGGCCGTCAGGTTGGCCACACAACCATTGTGAAATTCGATGCGTGCATTGGCAATGTCAGGGGTTTGGGACAGAACGGCCACCCCGCTTGCCGAAATTTTCCGGACACGTGACTTAACCACATGCAATACAATGTCAATGTCATGGATCATCAGGTCCAGGATAACGGGAACATCCGTGCCCCGCGGATTGAACTGTGACAGCCTGTGGGCTTCAATGAACATCACATTGGAAAAATATGGCTGGGCCGCGATAAACGCGGGATTAAACCTTTCCACATGCCCGACCTGAACCTTTACCCCGGCTTCCCTGGATAGCTCAATGAGTTTGCGGGCCTCGGGAAGGGTAGTGGTCAGTGGTTTTTCAATGAACACATGCCTGCCCTGCTTCAGAGCCTTGGATGCGCAGTCAAAATGAGATACGGTCGGGGTGACGATATCCACCATGTGGCAGGCATCAATCAGGGCTTCCGACGAGTCATAGGAGCGGATGCCGAACTGGCTTTCCACCTCCCTGCTGTTATCGGGATCGGGGTCATAAAAACCAACGAGGTCAAACCGGCCGGAGGCCAGGATGCATTTTATGTGAATTTTTCCTAAATGTCCAGCACCCAATACACCGATTTTTTCCATTCCTTTTTCTGGTTTGATTGTTCTTTTCGCTAAGCCTGTCAGGCAAAAGTATAATTTTTTGAAGTCCCTGAAATGATTAATTTCGTATTTTGTTCGTCCCACCGGGCATTTTCGGTTTCATTGACTGTTTGTGATGCCAATGCAATGGAAAACCGGGAAATCAGATCCTGTGGGTTGTTTCCATGAAGCCACTGATTGATACATACCGACACAAGGGACTGAGAAAGAAACTGGCCGTGGAGGTCCGCTCCAAAGGAGTGAGGGATGAACGGATCCTGCAGGCCATTGAGACCATTCCAAGGCATTTTTTTCTGGACTCTTCTTTTGTAGAGTTCGCCTATCAGGACAAACCATTCCCAATCGGGTCAGGCCAAACGATAAGCCAGCCCTACACGGTGGCTTTTCAGACAGAGTTGCTGAACCTCAAAAGAGGGGAGAAAGTTCTGGAGATTGGCACCGGAAGCGGTTACCAGGCTTGTGTGCTGGTTGAAATGGGTGCGCGTGTATTCAGTATTGAGCGGCACCATGGCCTGTATATGAAAACCAAAAAGTTGCTTGAAGAAATGAAATACAGGCCGAGGCTGTTTTATGGAGACGGTTACAAAGGCCTTTCTGCATTTGCTCCGTTTGACAAAATTCTGGTAACGGCAGCTGCTCCCTATATCCCGGAGCCCCTTGTCCAACAACTTAATCAGGGGGGAATAATGGTCATTCCGGTCGGTCGTGGCCAGACACAGGTCATGATGAAGGTTACCAGGGTTTCTGATGCAGAGGTGACAAAGGAGGAATGTGGGTACTTCCGGTTTGTGCCGATGCTGGAAGACAAGGCGGATTAGGCCAGCCGGTCTGTAGCCTCCCGCAGACCATTTCCCACCAGCATAAATGCCAGCACCATTAACATGATGCAAAGGCCGGGCAGAACGGCAAGGTAGGCCTTGTCCAATATGATGTAGCCATAATGCTCCCTGATCATGGTGCCCCATGAGGGCATGGGTGGTTGTACCCCGATTCCAAGGAAACTCAGTCCGGCCTCAATCAGTATTGCAGATGCAAAATTGGCTGCGGATATGACCACTACCGGACCCATTACATTGGGCAGGATATGCCGGCGGATGATCCGAAAACTCCCAAGTCCCAGAGCCCTTGCTGATTCCACGAATTCTTTTTCCCGTATGCTGATCACCTGGCCCCTGACCAGCCTGGCCACTTCCACCCACATGGTCAGGCCAACTGCCACGAATACCTGCCAGAATCCTTTTCCAAGGGCAAAGGTGATGGCAATGACGAGCAACAGGGTCGGAATGGACCAAACCACATTGATCAGCCACACAATGAGATCGTCCAGCCTGCCGCGGAAAAAACCAGCAAGGCTTCCCAGGCTGATGCCGATCACCAGGGAGATGACCACCGCGATAAAGCCAACGGAAAGGGATACCCTGGTGCCGATGATCAGCTGGCTTAGCATATCCCGTCCGAAACGGTCCGTGCCCAAAAGAAACCGCCTGGTCCGTATGTGTTCTCCCCGAACCCTTTCCTGAAGGGCATCCAAAGCAACCAAATGCCGGTCCCCGTTCAGGTCTGTGATCTGGAATTTGCCATCCGGAGTCTTATCGGCTTGCCCGTTCCCGGGCAGGGCATAGGCTACATCCCATAGACTTGCTTCCCCTGCTAGTCCCGGATATCCATCTGCACCGGACCAGGTCTCATATTCCAGAACCTCGCCGTCCATTGACCAGGACTGTACCGGAATGGTCGTATATGGAAGGGGTGCCCCAAATATCATTTTCTTCCAAACGGGCGTGCCCCGGAAGGAAATATTTTTCCTGATGAAAAGAAACTTTGCACTGAACCCGGGTTTTTCGGTAGCGATCTCCAATTGCTGGTGATTAGCGAACGGAGTGGAGTCCGGGGTGACCAGGTATCCTGCCACCGCCAAAAAGACCGACAGGATAATCCACAGCAAGCCCGCCATAGCGGTGGGATTACGCCTGAACCTGCCCCATGTCATTTTGCCCGGAGACTCCCTGGGCGGCCTTGACTTGATGAAACCAGCCATTAAAAAAAGACAAATGTATAAAACAAAAACGATTTCCAGGTGTTCTCCATTTTGATTAATTTTGCAAGACCAACAATACAGCTGCATATGAAAACCAAGCAATTATGGATCGCCATGGCCTTGATGGGCCTGCTGTTTCTGAAATCCGGTCCAGATGCCACGGCACAGGAGAACGCGATAAACTGGATAAGCATCGAGGAAGCCGAGGCCCTGAGCAGGCAGCAGCCAAAAAAGATTTTTGTGGATGTTTACACCGACTGGTGTGGGTGGTGCAGGAGAATGTCGTCAGAGACTTTTACCCATCCGGTCATCATAGAATACATCAACGAGCATTTCTATGCGGTGAAACTGAATGCTGAACAGGAAGATCCCATTACTTTCCGGGGTACGGAATATAATAACCAGAACCCCGGTCAGCGCCGGTCGACTCATGATTTTGCGATTGCATTGCTGCAGGGCAGGATGAGCTATCCCAGTGTGGCCTTTTTTGATGAAGACCTGAACCTGATCACCGCGCTGCCCGGTTTTCGTCCTCCGAAAACCATGGAACCGATTTTGGTGTTTTTCAACGAAGATCTATTTAAGGAAACCTCTGACCTGGATGCCTTTATGAGCAGCTTTGAGGGAAATGTGCGCTAAACTGCTTATTCCCATTCATTTTCAAGATACCACTGGCAAATCAGCGCATTCAGGCTCCGATACCTGTCCAGTGGTTTTTTACCCTGGGCCTTCAGGCTCCTTCCCAGTTCCGCTGTAAACTTCCCGTAACAGATCCAGTCATCCTTTGCGGCCTTTTTTCGCAGCAAGGCGGAGGGGAGCAAGTTCCAGCCCAGCTTCCTCAATGCCCGGGGGATTTTTAACGGTCTTTTTACGGGGATCTCCTCTGGTCCGAAAACCACCTTCAGCGGACCGAAATAACGGCTTTTTAGTACTTCGTCGTAAAGTTTTTTGCCATCCCTCAGGGAGTAGGGAACCCGGCTGAAGAAGCTGGCCAACCGCCTGCTCCACAAGGGGAAGTATACCCGGTAACCAAAAAAAGGAAACACCCGGGCAGAGTTAAAAATGAATTTGGGCAGGCGCTCACTGAAATTCCAGGTTTCCGCCGCAGGGGTGAAGCCAGGGATTTCTTCTGCGCTATTTGAGAGATGGGAGGGGAGCCAGTACCCTGCCCTAAGCTCCAAATGTTTTTCTGTGCCCTTATCATGTAGAACGAATGGGAAAAAAGTCCGGACGATGTGCCTGGCGGTGTCATGAAATTCACCCTGTGCCCCTCTGGAAATAAAACTTCCGCCCAGGTTGTCCCCCAAGTGGCCCGGCAAAAAGATGCTGTCATCGGGCAACAGATCATTTTCTTTAAGGAATTTCACCGCAAAATATTCCTGTAAAAATGGCATTGAAACCAGGTTCCCCGCATACCTGCAATAGTCCCGGAACAAGGGCTCGTCCGAAAATTGTCCAGATTCAAGCCTGTCGTAATCCACAAAATGCCAGGGAAAGCCAAGGGTTTTGGCCACCCTTTCGCTCAAACCGGTTTCCTGGTTATGCCGCCCGTAAGTAAAGCAGACCACCCTTTCATACTTCGCTTTTTTGAGCATGCAAGCAATCAGCCGGGAGTCATATCCGCCACTCAGGGGGACTACGGCTGTCCTTCCCCCAAGGTATTCGACCATGTCCCTGGACTGGGCGTCCAATATCCTGTAAAGATCGTCCTTTAAGGGTTCTGCATCCGACGATAAAGATCCAGAAGGGACGAAAGCAAAAGGGCGTCCATCTTCCCTTGCCAGCCCGTCCTTCAAAAATAGGGCCTCTCCCGGCCGCAACCTTCTGACCCCCCTGATCAGTGTTTCATCTCCCATTACATAACCGCCGGATATAAACTCCGCCCGGGTCTGCGTATTTGGAGTGGGGGAGCCGGTGGTGCCGGAAAGCCTATAGGGATCATCTGAAACGATCCAATCACTATCCTTGCTGGTATAAAAAACCGGGAAAAAGCCCATGGGGTCACAGCCGGTGAGAATTCCGCCATCTGCAAGGATCATCACCGAGAAGACCCCTTCCAGCTCGTCCAGCAGATTTTGCAGTTCAGCATGATTGTGTATCCCTGAAAAAAGGTTTGCCGCCCCCTCCCCGGTCAATGGGCCGCCTGTTCCCTCCCCGGTCAATGGGCCGCCTGTTCCTCTCCAGGCATAACCCTTGAAGGCGATGGTCCCGGACACATGCCAGGGGTAGGGGTCTCGCGCCGACAGGATCCATTCAGGCATGTTTCCGGGTTTTTTCAAGTATCTGATGATAGAGGTCCAGGTATGACGCGACAACGACTTCCTTGCTGAACCGCCGGGTTACGGTTTTCCTTATCCGGTCTGGTTTGTACTCAGCTGATTTTTGCATCAGTTCGTGCATGGCAGAGGCCAGAACGTCTGTCTGGCCGGGGTCCACCAGCAAGCCGGTTCCCTCGCCTGTGAAATCAGCCGGACCCCCGGCCGTTGTTGCGATGACCGGGAGACCGCATGCCATGGCCTCAATGTAAACCACTCCAAATGCCTCATAACGACTGGGCATGACGAAGGCGTGGGACTTTTGCAGTTGGTCGCGGACCGCCTCAGGGCTCAGCGGACCGGTAAAGGAAATGGTGTTTTCGAGGGACAGTTTCCTGGCCATGCTTATCAGTCGACGGCCTTGCGTACCTCCTCCGCCAATCACCACTTTGAAGGGTCTGGTCATCCGTTCAGACAGAATCTTTGTCGCCCCGACCAGGGTATCGATTCCTTTGTCCGCTTCCAGGTGGGCCAGGCAAAAAAAAGTAAAGGGATCCGGCGGGGGTTTGTCTGCCGGAACGAAAAATCCGGTGTCCACCATATTGGGGATGGTAACGATCCTGTCCTTGCTTGCCGGGGCAATGGACACAATCTTATCCTGCAGTGCCTGGCTGACGGTTACCACCTTAACGGCTCCTTCAAAAACCTCTTTGAGCAGGGGTTTCTGCCAGGGGAGGAGCATAAGCCTTGTATGCGGATTGCCGGAAATGAACCTGCCCCTGTGTTCGGTAACGACATACGGTATGTCCATAATCCTGCGGATCTCCAGGGCTGCCAGTCCGGCCCACATGCTGCTGTGCACCTGAATGACATCGGGTTTTTGGGTTGCACGGATATGGTCCATGGCAAGGGCGGCAAGGTCTCTGGTCCATCGGCGGATTTTGGCCATGTCATGACCGGGCAGGACCAGGTGGCGCTTTACAAATTCTGAGAAGCCGGCGGGTTCTTCCCCGGTGACGGGGGGCTGCCCACCGGGTGAAAAGATGCTTTTCAGACCCGCGGCATTCAGAGCCACCACATCCACCTTTATGCCTGCAGCTGCGAGGGCCAGGCCATGTTCCCTGAAAAACCGTCCGCCCCTGGGTGGGTACCAGGATGGAAGGACCAGGAGTTTAATCGGGCTGTGGGCATCCATGTTCTTCAGAAGCATGTCATTTGGTTGATCCTGTATCGGCAGCGCTCTGGCCATTGCCGCCGGACTTTGCCAGGGAAAGGTACCAAAAAAGATTGTAAGAGACAACCAGCATGCTGACGGCAGAAAACAGGGCCAGCGCAAGGTTAACACTTCCGTAGCGGATGCCGGTCCACAATGCCAGGAACCGCAATACAAGGTAAATGCTATCAATGACCATGGCCTTTTTCTGCCGGAAGAAAAGTTCCGGGACAAAAGAAAGCGGACTGGCAATAAATACAATGAAAAGGTAAGGTGTCAGCAGTTGCAGAAATGTTCCGGCGCGCGTGTATTCATCCGAGAAAACAAACCCGAACAATGCCGGGGCCACCACCCCCAATATGGCAAAGACGGGCAGTCCGGCAATGAAAAACCTTACGGCCAGTTTTTTTAAGGGCTGGTAGATGTTCAGGCCGTTTTGGTGGTCCTGAATAATCTTCTGGGACAACACCTGGGAAGTGGCTTGTGAAAACAAGCTGAGTGGCCTGAAAACAAAGGCATAACCGAATGCGTAGAGACCGGCTACCTCAGGAGAAAACCCCCAGGTGAATAAAAATACCGGCAGGCTGCCCGACAAATTGTTGGTAAAACTGAGCAGCATATTGTACCTGGGATATTGCAGATAGATCCTGGCCTGTTCCCATATGCTGTGAAAGGACAGGTGATCCCTGTGCGTCTTCAGCTCTTTGGCAACCCCCCTGAAAACAAAGACGGCAGATGTGAATTGGGCCAGCAGGTGCCCTGCAATCAGTCCGTTGAACCCCGTTTTGCCCCATCCGGCAGCGACCCTTGCCAGGTTCAGGGTGCCGTATTGTACCAGCGTACCCTTTCCCATCAGTCCGAATCTTTTCCGGCGGTTGGCAAAGAACACCGAGCCCTGGTAAATGCCGTGCAGTATAAGGCTTGCCGGCAGCAGGTACAACCAGGGTCCGAGTTTCTCATTGCCCGACAAACGGGTGACCGGGGTGTTGAACAACCAGGCGGCCAGAGCCGTAATCAGGGCAACGGCCAATGTGATAAGCATGACCAGCCAGAATAGCCTGACGGCGTCCATGTCTTTTCTGGGCAACATAATGGCCTGTTCGTACTTCCCGGTGGAAATTACAGACAGCAGGCTCAGAATCCCGAGGTAGAGACCTGCCAACCCAAAATCTTCGGGCAGGAACAACCTGGAGAGCACCGGGGCCAGTGCAAAAGACAATGCCTGAGCCGCCACGGAGCTGAAGAAAACCTTGAAAAAGTTCCGGATGGCCTCCATTATTTTCGGATTCGGTTGAGCAGATTTCGAAAAATTTGTATATTTGCACACCAAAAAAATACGGTGGCTATAGCTCAGCAGGTTAGAGCATCAGATTGTGGTTCT
>SLNU01000063.1 GCA_007132865.1 Bacteroidales bacterium
AAAAAAGATGATATTGTCAGGTATAACAATGAGTTATGGCGTGTTGATCAGCCACATGAGAGACAGGCCCACTGGCTGCCGGGCGAGGCACATTCACTGTATACAAGGATCAGGAAAGAGGGTATTTCTGAATGGAAACAGCCTGTATCTGGCCTTGATGAGCCTTATATGAAAGGAGATAAAGTGACACACAATGGCTTTACGTGGGAAAATCAGGAGGATAACAATTTCTATGCCCCGGGTGTATGGGGATGGAGCAAAATATAAGAATGAAACTAATTCAGGAAAATAACGGTAAAGATTCATCATTCAGGGTAGTATTCCTAATGATGGCAGTTTATGTTGGGTGGAACATGTGGTTATTTTCATTGGGGTTTATGCAGGAGATAAGGACACCGCCGATTGATTGGCTGGGTATGACAGGGTATTCAACCGGTGTTTTTGGTGGCGGTGCATTTCTCATGTGGTTCAAAACGTTACATAAAAAATACGAGAAATGATAGGATTGCTGATAGTTTACTTTTTAAACGCATTGGCCTATACCATTTTTTGGTTAAAGTCAAAGGCGATTACTTATTCGATGTCGTATTATGATTTGCCGGATAAGTGGAAGGGGTTGTTCACCTTGTTTTGTTGGGTGTTGGGTATAACGGGCATCATGATATTTCAGACACCGTTAATGATTATTGGTGCGATAAGTATTATGATTGTCGGGATCGCAAGTGATTTTGTGGTGACGAAAGTGTATAATGCGGTGATGGATGATGGTTCTGTGGTGATGAAGGAAAAAAGGGTCAAGGGTATTGTTTATTGGATGCACATGATGGGGACGTATTTGGGTGTTGGTTTCAGTCAGGGGAGTATTTGGATTGAGCATGATAAATGGTATTTGGTTGTATTGTTTGTAATTATGTCGTTAGTGTTATTGATTTGGGGCAAATTCAGGAGGTTGGGATGGGTTGAGTTGGCAGCGATTACCACAACATTAATTGCAGGGATATGGATTTACATATGAAATTAAACAGGGTATTCCAGAACCAACATAAGACGTTGGGTAAATTGGAATTGTATGATGACAAAACATTATTGTTAAGGTTAAGGTGTATTGAGTTGCCGTGGAGAAACAATCAGGTCGGGCAGTCATGTATTATAGCCAAGACATATATGGCACGGGTTGGGCATAGTTCTCCGAGGTTTGGGTGGACATTATGGTTGCAGGAGGTTCCGGGCAGGACAGAGATATTGGTGCATTCGGCGAATTATGTCAGGCAGTTATTAGGATGTATTGCGCCGGGTTTATTCCACAGGGATATTGACAATGATGGAATAATAGATGTAGGCAGCAGTGGCAAGGCCATGGATATATTAAAAATATATTTAGAGGGTTTGAGTTGGATAAGGATTGAAATTATTGACCCGCCAAAACCAAATTGGGTTGAAAGGAATGAATATATCCCGGATGCATTAAAAAAATTACTCCACAGGGTTGCATAAGATGTCGAGATAATGTAAGTTTGTCATATGGATTTTGATGACGATATGGGGACTGCCATTCCTCCTGAATGGTGGATTAAAAAACAACAAAAAATTATAACAGATGAGAGTAAGCGCAGCAATTCTCACACGCAACAGTGCGGATGTGATAAGGAAATGTTTGAAGTCATTGAAGGGCATAGACGAGATTGTAATTGTGGACACCGGGTCAAGGGATAACACAAAGGAAATATGCGCTGAATACACGGATAAGATTTATGATTTTTGGGAGTGCAATGAAAAGAATGACCGGGATGGGTTGTTGATGGATTTTAGCAAGGCAAGGAATTTTGCCACAAGCAAGTGCAGTGGCCAGTACATATTAACAATTGATTCGGATGAGTATTTGGAGCCGGGAGCCATGGCAGTCATCAGGGAGTTTGGTGGCAGGGCGTTATTGTTTGATGTGATAGGGGACAAGTCAGGGGAGACACACCAACAGCCAAGATTGTACATTAATGCACCGGATGTGTATTGGGAGAGGCCGATACATAATTATTTGAATATTCCGGGGGATTACCACAGTGAGAAAAAAATACATTTTGCGCAGACAAATAAGCAAAAGCAGAGTGACCCGGACAGGACGATGAGGATATTAAAGATGTGGATAAAAAAGAACCCAAGGGATTGCACACGGGAGAGGTATTATTTAGCCAAGGAGTATCACAAAAGAAATATGTACAAGGAGGCTGTCAGGCAGTTTAGTAAGTACATACAGAAAACAGAGTTTTTGCCGGAGAAAGCAGATGCGTTGGTGAATATGTCAAGGTGTTATGCGGGGTTAAACAGGAGGGAGGAGGCGATTGGTGCGGTGATGGCAGCAATGAACATTAATCCGAATTTCAGGGAAGCATTGGAGTTGATGGGGGAGTTGAGTGATAACCCGGCAAGATTGGTGTGGAAGTATCATGCGAGTAATACGACAAATTACAATGTGTTGTTTAACAGGCCGAGGAAAAGATTAAGGGTTACAGTATTGAGCAAGATTGATTTTGCAGGTTCAGGGATGAGGATCGCAGAGAGTGTCATGTATGCATCAGGTGGGGGAATAGATATTGAGCCGATAACATATTTAGATGGTGTGGGCAATGAAAAGTGGGGTATTGAAACAGGGCCATCGGTGGAGATGTTAGGCAGGAAAGTTGTAGAGCAAAGATTACAGGACAGTGATATTATACATTTTAAGGGCGACTGGCCACACAATGGTTCATTTGAGGGTATACCATTGCCAAAAGGAAAAAGGATTGTACAGACGTTCTGTGGCAGTATTTTTCGTAGGAAAAAAGAGGGGTTGCCTGATAGTGTTGCATGGGAGCAATATCCGTTATATATGTACAGGGGAGATTATTTGAGTGCATTTACTCCGGAGATGTTGTACCATAAGAAAATACATTTGATGCCGTTTCCGTGGTTTTATTATGATTACAGATTTAAGAAAGGAAAGAAATTCAGGATAATGCACATACCAAGCACACCGGAGAAAAAGGGTACGGACATTATTTTGAAGGGTGTGAAGTTATTGAATAGAAAAGATATTGAATTGGTTGCGGTCAAGGATTTGGCACATGCGCAGGTGATGGAATTGAAGGGGAGCGCACATATTTATATTGACCAGATGGTTTTACCGGTTTATGGAAATTCAGCAGTTGAGGCGATGTCGATGGGTATACCGGTATTGAGTTGGGATGAGGGTTTATACCCGGATGAGACACCGATAATAAAGCCGGAGAACAAGTCACCGGAGGCGATTGCAATGGCATTGGACAGGCATTTGAGGTGGGATAAGTTAAATGAGTTGTCACAGGAGACATTCAAATATTGTCAAAATGTGCATGGGACAATGGGGAAAAAATGGGGTGAAGTATATAAAAAATTATATAAAGAATGAAAGCGATTGTAACAGGTGGAGCAGGTTTTATTGGGTCGCATATTTGCGAGGAGTTAATGATAAAGGGGCATGAAGTCATCAGTATTGATGATTATTCAGCAGGCAGAAAATCAAATGTACCGGCAGGGGTATTGCAGTTAAATGTGGATGTGACAGACAGGCATAGGTTGGCAGAGGTATTTGGACAGTACAGGCCGGATGTTGTTTTCCATAATGCAGCAAGCAAGAAAACGGTGTGTTTGAAAAGTCCGT
>SLNU01000035.1 GCA_007132865.1 Bacteroidales bacterium
CCGATATCCAGAAACTGGTCGTGCAGATGAAAGACGAACTGGAAAAGATCAAGGAACAACTCATGAACATCCTGTAAGCGACAAGGCGGGAATCGTGAAACCAAACCGTTGAAAACATTGAACCATGGAAGGTAAACTGCTCATTTTCTCCGCCCCCTCTGGCGCCGGAAAAACAAGCATTGTCAGGGCGTTGCTGGGGAGGGTTGACGGACTGGAATTTTCGGTGTCGGCTTGCAGCCGGCCCATGCGACACGGAGAAAAGGACGGGGTGGACTATTATTTCCTGAGTCCCGATGCCTTCCGGGAAAAAATTAAACAGGGGCAGTTCCTGGAATGGGAAGAAGTTTACCCGGGCAGTTACTATGGCACCCTGAAAAGCGAGGTTTCCCGGATATGGGACATGGGCAAACATGTGGTGTTCGACGTGGATGTGGCCGGGGCATTGAGCATCAAGGAGCACTACGGGGACAAAGCCCTGTCGGTTTTTGTGATGCCCCCTTCGGTCGAAGAACTCCACAAGCGGCTCGTGCTGCGCAAGACGGAAACAGAAGAAAGCCTTCAAAAGCGCATCGGCAAAGCCCGGCATGAGATGGGCTTTGCAGACCGGTTCGACCGGATCCTGGTGAATGAAGACCTGGACACCGCCATTGCGGAAGCCGAAAAGCTGGTCACTGGGTTTCTGGAAAAAAAATGACGCCTGAGGGCCAAACAAAGCCTGGAAAGATGGTATAGCAGAGACTGTGGAGAGCGTAAAAAACAAAGTCTGAAAGCATGGCAGAAAAAACCAAGACTGGCTTATTATTCGGTTCGTTCAACCCCATCCATACCGGCCACCTGGTCATTGCCCAGCATATCTGGCAGCACACCGCACTGGAGGAGGTGTGGTTTGTGGTTTCGCCCCAAAATCCGCTGAAGCCCGGACAGGAATTCCTGGCCGAAAAGGACCGGCTGAAACTGGTCAAGCTGGGTATTTCGGGAAATCCCGCCTTCCATGCCTCTGACATCGAGTTTGGGATGGGCAGTCCCTCCTATACCGTGCATACCCTTAAGAAACTGACCGACCGGCATCCCCGCAGGGAGTTCTTTCTGATCATCGGATCGGACAACCTGGAGGTGTTCGACCAGTGGAAAGACTACCAGGAGATCCTGGAAATGGTCGGCATTTTCGTTTATCCGCGGCCGGGACATGCCGGAAAGCCTGCAGTCTCCCACCCGGGGATTGTCCCGGTAAAGGCCCCCCTGCTGGAGATATCTTCCACACGCATCAGGGATATGATCCGGGCTGGCAAGGACCCCAGATACCTGCTGCCTGAAAAAGCATACAAAAGGATAATTAAAAAAGGATATTACCGCGCCTGATCCAGTCCGAAAGCCTCCTTCAGGTCTTTGACCCGGTCCTCTTTTTCCCAACCGAAGAACTCAACCTTCTTGAACAGTTTGGTTTTCCCATCAACTTGTTTTTCGAAGGTATCTGCATCCCGGTATTTCACCTCTACTTCTTCCGTATATACGGTTCGCCCGAAGTGGCCATAGGTGGTGGTCTTCAGAAATATCGGATTCTTCAGCCCGAAGCGTTCGATGATGGCATAGGGCCTCAGGTCGAACAATTCCTGTATCTTTTCTGCAATCTCCCCGTCGGATAGGTCTACTTTGGCTGTGTCGAATGTCTTTACATACAAGCCTACCGGGTCTGCCACCCCGATCGCATAAGCCACCTGGACAAGGACCTCGTCGGCGATTCCGGCAGCGACCATGTTCTTGGCGATATGCCGTGCCGCATAGGCAGCGGAGCGGTCCACCTTGCTCGCATCCTTGCCGGAGAAAGCCCCGCCTCCGTGGGCGCCCTTGCCGCCATAGGTGTCGACAATGATCTTCCGCCCGGTCAGTCCGGTATCCCCATGGGGTCCGCCAATCACGAAACTCCCGGTCGGGTTGACCAACAGCTTGTAGCCATTTAGAAAAAAGCTGGCCAGCCGCTCGGGAAGGGTGGATACCACCCTTGGGATAAGGATTTTTTGGATATCCTCACGGATCCTGTCCTGCATTTGCTTCTCGGCCTCCTGGCGTGCCTCCTCGCTGTCGTCGGCCGGTTTGATGAAGTCGTCGTGCTGGGTGCTGACCACGATGGTGTCGATGTGCAGCGGCTGGTGGTTATCATCGTAGCCAATGGTTACCTGCGACTTGCTGTCGGGACGAAGGTAGGTCATTTCCTTGCCCTCCTTGCGGATGGCAGCCAGTTCCTGCAACAGGATATGGGAGAGGTCCAGCGGCAGCGGCATCAGCTCATCGGTTTCCCGGGATGCATAGCCGAACATCATCCCCTGGTCGCCCGCACCCTGCTGGGTCTTGTCCGCTTTTTCCACGCCCTGCCGGATCTCCCGACTTTGTTCGTGGATGGTGGATATCACGCCGCATGATTCGGCTTCGAACTTGTAGGCGGAGTTGGTATAGCCAATCTCCTTCAGCACATCCCTGACCACCGTTTGAATGTCCACCCAGGCCTTGGTCTTGACTTCCCCGCTGCAAACGACCAGACCGGTCGTCACCAGCGTTTCGCATGCCACCTTGGATTCCGGGTCCTGCCTGAGGAACTCATCCAGCAGGGCATCTGATATCTGGTCGGCCACTTTGTCGGGATGGCCTTCTGAAACCGATTCTGACGTAAATAGATATCCCATAACAACGGTTTTGAAAAAAGTTTCGCAAATGTAAGCATTATCGGGGAAAAACCACACCTAGTGGGTGAGCTGACGGAAAACCTCTTCAAGCGATTGCTCTGCACGGGTCATTGAAAGTATGACCAATTGTTGATCGACGGCAAACCGGAAAAGAGCGGGACGGATATCCCCGGCTGAGCTTGCAAAGACCCGGAACCGGTTTTTCCCGTCTGACACAACATCCTCCACCCCCTCCAGCGCTTTGAGGGCCGAAGGGTCGGGCGGACTGTCAAACTCCACCATGACGATATTGCCTGCCCGGTCCATGATGCGCACTTCTCCTGTGGGGGAATCGGCAACCATCCTGCCCTTGTGCAGGATGACCACCCGGTCGCAAATCGCTTCCACCTCCTGCATGATGTGGGTTGACAGCATGACGGTCTTGTCGCGGCCGATTTCCTTGATGAGTTGCCTGATCCCTGCCAGCTGGTTGGGGTCCAGACCAGAGGTAGGTTCATCCAGAATCAACACCTCCGGATCGTGAATCAGGGCCTGCGCGAGTCCGACTCTCTGCCTGTAACCCTTTGACAATGCCCCGATCATCTTGTGGGACTCCGGACCGAGTCCGGTCAACTCAAGCATTTCACGGACCCGGACCGGGGTTTGACGCCCTAGTTTGTACAAGCCCGCCACAAAAGCCAGGAATTCCCTAACGTACATATCCAGGTAAAGGGGGTTGTTTTCAGGAAGGTAACCTATTTTTCGTCGGACCTCCAGGGAGTCCGTGACCACATCCAGTCCGCAGACCGTCACCTGTCCGCTGTCCTGTGGAATGTAACAGGTGATGATCTTCATCAGCGTGGATTTACCGGCCCCGTTCGGACCCAGCAGTCCGACCACTTCTCCCCTTCCGACGGAAAAAGAAACATTGTCAAGGGCTTTCTGGGGTCCGTATGACCTGGAGATGCTGAGTACTTCGACAGACATGGCGGGTTTGGGGTTTGTGC
>SLNU01000290.1 GCA_007132865.1 Bacteroidales bacterium
GCGGCCGAAGAAAGCCAGATCGAACAGATCGAAGTCGGGAGGACCCCGCAGGGTTCAGCTACTGGTGAGCCCTCCCTGGCGATCACAGATGCGGATTCCGGGGAGCCTGCAGGCGAAGAAGATACCATTACTCCCGGTGCAGAATCAGATGCCGCATATGAAGGTGCTGAATCAGCCACCGCCGACGCAGCCGGTGCAAGCGATGAAGCCGCCACGCGACCCCAGCCCGCCCCGGTAGCCCTTACCGAAGCCGCCATCCGGCAGCACCACAACGCATTTCGTGGACCGTGGAGCAATGGCATCAGTCCCCACCGCAACATCCCCACGCAGTGGGACGGTGCGTCGGGCAACAACATTCTCTGGAAAACGGAGATTCCCCTTCATGGATACAATTCCCCGGTCATATGGGGCGACAAACTGTTTTTCTCCGGGGCCGACGACAGCAGGCGCATGGTCTACTGCTACAACCGGCATACCGGGAATAAGCTCTGGGAAAAACAGGTCACCGGAATCCCGGGATCGCCGGCAACACCTCCACGCACCACGGATGATACCGGACTGGCTGCGCCCAGCCTGACGGTCGACGGACAAAGGGTGATGGCCCTGTTCGGAACGGGTGACATCATCGCCTTTGACCTTGAAGGAAACCGCCTCTGGGCCCGCAACCTGGGGGTGCCGACCAACCACTATGGACACTCCTCTTCCCTGGTCACCTGGAACAAGAAGGTTTTTGTGCAGTACGACACCCAGAGCGGAAGCCGGGTGCTGGCCCTGAACGTGGGAAATGGGGAAACCGTATGGGAAACGCCACGCACCAGCGGGGTGTCCTGGGCTTCCCCCATCCTGGCAAATGTGGATGGCAAACATGTGCTGATTCTGCTGGGCAACCCGAATCTTTCGGCCTATGACATTGACACCGGGCAGCAACTCTGGTCGGTGAATTGCATGTCGGGAGAGGTGGGACCTTCGCCGGCTTATGGAGGCGGACTCGTTTACGCGGCGAATGAATATGCCAGGATGGTGGGGGTCAATCCCAAAACCGGGGAACAGGTCTGGCAGGACAATTACTACCTGCCGGAGGTTGCCAGCCTGCTGTACCATGACGGACTCGTATATGTGGCCACCACTTTCGCGGTACTGGCTGCTTTTGAGGCGAGCACCGGGGAGTTTCTCTGGGAATTCGACTCAGACGACGGCTTTTACTCCTCCCCGGTGATTGCCGATAACAAACTCTATATTTTTGACACAGGTGGAAAGGCCTATGTATTCCGGCCCGGCAGGGAACCAGACCTGATCGCCACCCCCGAACTCGGGGAAAGGGTGTTCGCCACCCCGGTGTTCGCAGAGGGACGCATGTATATCCGGGGAAACAAATTTTTGTATTGTATTGGAAGTAACTAAAGATATGGCTGAGCCGGCACAATAGATAATACTGCCGGCAGAAAAGGAAACATGAACGAACGCTTAGACGAGATAATTGCACAGACGGGCGGTGGCAAGGAAGCCGTCATCCCCATTTTGCAGGCCATTCAGAAGGAATACAACTTCCTGCCTGAAGAGGCCCTGAAGCGGGTGTGCGAAACCACCGAAATCACCGCGGCAGAGATCGTCGGTGTGGCCAGCTTTTACTCCCAGTTCCGCTTCCAGCCGGCCGGGCAGCATATGGTGAAGGTATGCGTCGGAACGGCATGCCATGTGAAGGGAGCCGGACTGGTGTATGACTCCCTGAAGCGGGAGCTGGGGATAGAGGCGGACCAGGATACGGATGATAGCCGGACGTTCACTGTGGAAAAGGTCAGCTGCCTTGGATGCTGCACCCTGGCTCCGGTGGTGCAGATCGACGACACCACTTACGGACATGTGACCCCGGCCACGGCCAAAAACATCATAGAAGACTTTATCAGCCGTCGCGGGGACGGGAAGAACGGCCGGCGGGCCAAGGCTGGCAAACAGGAGCTGCAGGGGGAGATAAGAATCGGACTGGGCTCCTGCTGTATTGCCAGCGGCAGCGACGACATCCTGCAGGCGGTGGAGGAATCGGTAAGCGAGGATGCGCTGAATGTGCATATCAAGCATGTGGGCTGCGTGGGCATGTGCCACCAGGTCCCGCTTGTGGAGATTCTGCCGGTGAACAAGCCTGCCGAGATGTATGCCAAAGTAAACCCATCCGATGTAAAATATATCATTGAGAAGCATTTCCGGCCCTCCGGCTTTTTCCACCGCCTGAGGAACCGCTTTGAACACCTGGTGGAGAATATCCAGCACGAAGGCCGCTGGGAAGGGGTGGAACGCTACGCCATCAACGTCAGGGAAAAACACGTGATGGCCTTTCTGGGCAACCAGATCCCGATCGCCACGGAGCACCGCGGCATCATCAATCCGACCGACCTGGAAGAATACCGCTCCCGGGGCGGATTCGCAGGACTACGCAGGGCGCTTGCGATGCAGCCTGATGAGGTAATCGCGCAGGTAAAGCAAAGCGGGATCAAGGGACGCGGGGGCGCCGGGTTTCCAACCGGACTGAAATGGGAGGCGGTGGCCAGGGAGGATTCTTCTGTCAAATACCTGATCTGCAATGGGGACGAAGGCGATCCCGGTGCCTTCATGGACCGTATGCTGCTGGAATCCTACCCCTACCGTATCATCGAGGGCATGCTGATTGGTGCTTGGGCAACCGGGGCCACTGTGGGCTATTTCTATATCCGGGCGGAATACCCGCTGGCGGTTTTACGGATTCGGGAGGCCCTGCAGCAATGCGAAGAAAACGGGCTGACCGGAAAAAATATCCTGGGCGCTGATTTCAGCTTCGACATCCGCATCAAGGAAGGGGCCGGCGCTTTCGTATGCGGGGAGGAAACGGCACTGATCGCCTCGATGGAGGGCAAGCGCGGATTCCCGAGGCTTCGTCCGCCATACCCGGCCGAGAAGGGTCTCTGGGGCCATCCGACACTGATAAACAATACGGAGACCTTTGCGCAGATCCCGTACATTCTCAGCCACGGACCTGAAAAATTTGCTGCCATAGGCACCAAGCTGAGCAAGGGCACCAAGGTGTTCGCGCTGGCGGGGAAGATTAATAGAGGCGGTCTCATAGAGGTGCCCATGGGCATCAGCGTGCGGGAGATCGTCGAGGAGATTGGCGGGGGCGTACAGGACGGCAGGAAACTGAAGGCCGTGCAGATCGGCGGACCCTCGGGGGGCTGTATCCCGCATTTTTTGGCCGACCGGCCGGTGGATTTCGAATCACTGGGCGAGGTCGGGGCGATGATGGGGTCGGGCGGACTCGTCGTGCTGGATGAGACCGATTGCATGGTCGACATTGCCCGCTATTTCCTTTCCTTCACACAGAATGAATCCTGCGGCAAATGCACTTTCTGCCGTGTGGGCACGCGCCGTATGCTGGATATCCTGGAGAGGCTGTGCGAAGGCAAGGCCGGGGGCAAGGACCTGGAAGAGCTGGAAACGCTGGCCGGGTGGACGAAGAAGGGAAGCCTTTGCGGACTGGGAAAAACGGCACCCAACCCGGTGCTGTCGACCCTACATTACTTCCGCGAGGAATACCTGGCACACCTGGAAGGCCGCTGCCCGACAGGTAGCTGTAAGGCGCTGGTGACCTATTCGGTGACCGACAAATGCATAGGTTGCACGATCTGCGCCCAGC
>SLNU01000271.1 GCA_007132865.1 Bacteroidales bacterium
GAGTCTTGAGGAAGATATCTATGATGAAGATGGGAACGTAGTCAGTACTAACGCTGTTTACGAAGTCTTCGAGAGAAAGGTAGAATCAAGAGGAGATGGTACAGGGGAGTTTCTCTGGCCTAGGCAGCAGAGAGAAGACGGAAAGTGGTTTGGATTTAATAAAGAGATCCTTGCCAAGAAGAGAGCTAAGTATGTGGATAAGACCCAATACTATGCTCAGTATTATAATAATCCAAACTCTCCTGGCACCGAAAAGATTCCTCGTAGCAAGTTTCAATACTACGATAGGAAGTTTGTTAAGAAGGAGAATGGGCACTGGTTCTATAAAGACAGGAAGCTGAATATATCTGCTGCAATCGACTTTGCATTCTCATTGAAAAAGAGGGCAGACTATACAGCCTTGGTTGTTATGGGAACAGATGGAGAGGGTAATCATTACGTTCTGGATATTGATAGGGCTAGGACAGATAAGATCTCTGAGTATTTCGATATGATCCTTGCTATGTATATCAAGTGGGGATTCAGACAGATTACTGCTGAAGCTAACTCTGCTCAAGCAGTGATTATTAAGGAGATCAGAGAGAACTATATCAAGCCCCAGGGCCTCGCTCTTTCGATTAAGGAGAAGCAGCATACTCGTTGGGAAGGTACAAAGGAGGAGAGGAATCTTGCTATTCTTCAACCCCGATATGAGAATATGCAGATTTGGCATTATCAAGGTGGTAACTGCCAAACTCTGGAAGAGGAGCTTGTAATGTCTCATCCAGCGCATGACGACTTAACTGATGCTCTTGCTTCTGCTATTGATGCTGCTGTTCCCCCAACGAGACACTTTTCTGTGAATAAGAAAACAAATATTGTGTATCATCCCAGATTTGGGGGTATTGCTTAATGGCAGGTAAGACCGCAGAAATTCAAGGAGTTCTTTCCAGAGATCGGCTTGCTGCCGAGATTGGAAATATGTGGGATATGTTTAATCTTCAGCGTAGGGGCTGGAAGGAGGAGAAGAAGGAGCTTAGAAACTACATCTTTGCTACTGATACTCGAACTACTACTAACAGAAGCCTCCCTTGGAAGAACTCTACTACGCTTCCAAAGATCTGTCAGATCAGGGATAACCTTCACGCCAACTACCACTCCGCCCTGTTTCCCAATGAGGAATGGGCTAAGTGGTTAGCGGAGGATGAAGAGGGGGCCAGTGCTGAGAAGAGAACTGCTGTCACTGCTTATATCTCTAACAAGGTTAGGGAGAGCGGATTTCAGGAAACTATTAGTGATCTTCTTCTGGACTATATTGACTATGGTAATGCCTTTGCTGAAGTAGTTTGGAAAGAGAAAACGTTTGAGAATGAGGATGGGGATTTAGAGACCACCTATATTGGTCCTGCTCTTGAGAGAATCAGTCCGCTTGATATTGTATTCAACCCGACTGCTCCCTCTTTTGCAGAGTCCCCGAAGATTCGCAGATACATTAGGACTCTGGGCGAGGTTATTCTTGATGCTCAAGAGCAGACAGACAAGCCTGAGCTTCAGGAAGCTGTTACTTATCTCACCAATGTAAGGGATACTATTGGGCAGTTCAAGGTTGCTGATGTAGACAAGGCTGCTGGTTTCTCTGTGGATGGCTTTGGTTCTCTACAGGAGTATTACCAGAGTGGGTATGTAGAGTTTCTTGAGTTTGAGGGAACGATCTACAATCCTCACACCAAGAAGATGATGATCAATCGTAGGATCACTGTGGTTGATAGGGCATTCATTGTTGGCGATGAGAAGATGCCCTCTTGGTTTGGCGACAGTTATAAGCTTCATGTAGGTTGGAGGAAGCGTCCAGACAATGTTTATGCTATGGGTCCTCTGGACAATCTGGTTGGTCTTCAGTATCGTCTGGATCACTTAGAGAATGCCAAGGCAGATGCGATGGATCTTGCTATCCATCCCCCGCTTAAGGTGCAAGGAAATGTAGAGGAGTTTACTTGGGGTCCTGGGGAGATTATCAATTGTGGAGATGATGGTAATGTAGATGAGATTGCTAAGAATCTCAATGCAGCCATTACTGCTCAGCAGGAAATTGGACTTATCGAGCAAAGGATGGAAGAGCTTGCTGGTGCCCCCAGACAGGCTATGGGTATTAGGACCCCTGGGGAGAAGACAGCATTTGAAGTTCAGACCCTTGAGAATGCTGCTTGGAGAATCTTTCAGGAGAAAATTAATACCTTTGAACGGAGTCTTGTTGAACCTGCTCTGAATATGTATCTTGAGATGAGCAGGCGTCACATGGATACTAGCGATATTGTTAGTATCATTGATGATGAGTTTGGAGTTCAGCAGTTCTTAACTGTTACTAAGGAAGATATTACGTCCAAGGGTAAGCTCAGAGCTATTGGTTCTCGACACTTCGCTGCTCGGGCACAGTTGATTCAGAACTTGACTGGAGTTATGAACAGTCCGGTAGGTATGAAGATCAATAACCATGTGAGCTCTGTTGGTCTTGCTAACTTGGTAGAGGAGTTGTTTGGATTAGAGAGACGGAACATTGTTAGAAAGAACATTGCCGTTGAAGAGGAGTTTGAAACTCAACGATTGATCTCTGAATTGCAAGGACAACTTGCTGAACAGGAGGCTACTCCAGGAGTAGAAGGCTTTGAATGACAGACAAGATAAGCTTGAAATGGCTAAGTCACCTAAAAAGTCAAGCAGAAAAAGAAAAACTAAAAAGAAGTATTCTTAGCGTTCCTGATGTGTGGGAGCGGTTGGAATCTCTCTGTGTTGAAAAGCGGAGAGTCAATGAAGTGCCAGACTATAACTGTCCATCTTGGGCTTATAAGCAAGCTGATATGAATGGTTATAATCGAGCATTGAATGAGATCTTAGAACTAATACCTGACAGGGGTGAATAATGAGCGATACAGTTTTTGATAAGGGCGACAACCCTACGAATGAATCTGTTACTGCCGACAACAGTGAACAGAACAATCAGCCTTCCCTTACTTTGCCTGACGGGGTGGAGGAACTTATTGGAGAAGGTAAGAAGTACAAGTCTTTGGAGGATGCTCTTAAGTCAATTCCTCATGCACAGACTCATATTTCCTCTCTTGAGAGGGAAATGGCTGAGCTTAGGGAGGATCTGGCTAAAAGGCTTTCTGCTGAAGAGGTACTAAAGAAGATTCAAGAACGTGACAAGGCTCCAGAAAAAGAGAACACCACTCCCACTCTGGACACCGACACTCTGAAGAATCTGGTAAAGGATACTTACAAGGAGATGACTGCGGAGGAGAAGGCGAGAGCTAATGTCCTCAAGGTAGATGGTAAGATGAAGGAGGTATATGGTGATAAGGCAAGGGAAATTATTGCCACTAAGGCCGAAGAGCTCGGCGTTACTGTAGACTTTCTTGCGTCCACTGCTGCTACCAGTCCGCAGGGATTCTTTAAACTTGTAGGGTTGGAAGATAAAAAGGCGGCCCCAACTAATACTGAACGGCACGGATCGGTTAACACTGAAACTTTAAATACCGAAACGGCTGAACAGTATACTTACAAATGGTTCCAGAAACTTAGGAAAGAGAACCCACGTGAGTATTACAAGCCTGATGTGCAGAGACTTCTGCATAAAAAGGCTGCTGAGATGGGCGACGCCTTCTA
>SLNU01000354.1 GCA_007132865.1 Bacteroidales bacterium
ATCATTTTCCTGGTCATGCCCCCGTCCACCACCAGGTTGGTCCCGCTTACAAAATCATTGCCCGGGACGGTCAAAAACAGGCAGGCCCTTGCTACATCTTCCGGATTGCCCACCCGCTGGGCAATGTGCTGTTTATGGTCGATGTCTCTCAGCCTTTGGTAGTCTCGGGTTTCAATCCAGCCCGGGCTGATGCAGTTGACCTGTATCCGATCCTGGGCAAAGGAAGCCGCCAGGGCATGGGTCAGGGCCAGGATGCCGCCCTTTGAGGCTGCATAAGCCTCGGAATTCGGTTCGGACATCAGCGCCCTGGTGGAGGAAATGTTGACCACCGATCCGCCGCCAGTGTCGCGCATGTGCCGTGCAGCCTCCCTGGAGCAAAGGAATACGCTGCGCAGGTTGGTGTTCAGGATGGTGTCCCACTCGCTGGCTTTCAAATCGTAAGGGGAGGCCCACCGCGACACGCCCGCATTGTTTACCAGGATATCGATGCGGCCGAACACCTCCATGCTTTTCTCCATCAGTTGTACGATGTCGCCGGGCACACCCACATCCGTCTCCACGAACAGGGCTTCCTGTCCCAAAGACAGGATATTTTCCGATATTTCTCTGCCGGCATCTGCATCCTTTTCGGCGATTACCACCCGGGCACCTGCCCCGGCGTAGGCCAGCGCAATGCCCCGGCCGATGCCACGTCCCCCTCCGGTAACGATGGCTGTTTTTCCTGAAAAATCCATCTACTAATTTATAAATTTTTCAATTGTAATTTTTCGTAAATTTAAACATATGTTTATCCTGCTTTTTCGTAAGTTTACCCGTGCAATAAAAAACATGCCCTATGAACAGATTCATAATGATCCTGCTTGCGGCATTTGGCCTGCTGGTCTTTGCCTGCAGCGATGACGGGGACGACAGCTCGGAACGGTTTAAACTCCTGACGGGTGTCACCTGGACTTCAGACAGCCTGCTCGTAAACGGATCAGATGCAAGCGGGCCGGGACAGATGCTGGAGGGCTTTAATGGGGATGTCCGGTTCAGGGAAGACGGTACCGGGACCTTTGGGGCGCATACCGGGACATGGAATTTTTCGGCCAATGAAACATCAATTGAAATCCTCACCGGTTCACTCCCTGGCTTGCTTACCGTTAATATCGAAGAGCTGACGGCCTCCTCCCTGAAGGTCACAACCTCTTACACAAACCTTTTGGTGCCGGATCAACCTTTCAATATCCGGATGACGTTCAAAGCCAAATGATGCGCAGGCTTACTGCTGTATTTGCGGTATTGTTTTTTCTGGTCGGTGCCTTTGTCCCAGAGGGCTTTGGCCAGCAATCCGGCAGGGTTTACGGGACTGTTCTCGACAGACAGGACAACCAGCCACTTCCGGGAGCCACCATCCTTTTTGCCAGGGAGCGGGGCATCGTCACCAACCTGGACGGCACCTACCAGTTGAACCTGGAACCCGGAAACCATACCATCACATTTCGCTATGTAGGCTACCGCCCATCCGTACACCAGGTGCAGCTTGCTGCAAATGAAACCATCCGTCTGGACGTGATGATGGATCCCGAGGCCACGGAGATCGACCAGGTCGTGGTCAGCGCCAGCCGATTTGAACAAAGGCTTTCGGAGCTGACTGTTTCGGTTAGCCTGATCCGTCCCGAGGCATTGTCATCTGCCCATATCGGGGACCCCAAGGAATTGATGAACAGGCTTTCCGGTGTGGAAGTGCTGGACGGGCAGGCATCCATCCGTGGTGGCAGCGGATATAGTTACGGGGCTGGCAGCCGGGTGATGGTGCTTGTAGACGGACTCCCTCTTATCTCCCCTGATGCGGGGGGGATCCGGTGGCGGTCGCTGCCGCTTGAAAACCTTTCCCAGATCGAGGTCATCAAGGGGGCCTCATCCGTATTGTACGGGTCGTCGGCACTGAACGGCATCATCAACTTCCGGACGGCCTCCGCCACTGAAAAGGGGGAGACAAGGTTCTTCGTAGAAACCGGGATGTTTGGCAAACCAAGGCAAAAGGACTGGGTATGGTGGGAAAGCCCCCGCATGCAAAACTCTGCCTCTTTCTCCCACCTAAAAAGGTACCGGAACACGGAGGTGGGAATTGGCAGCTTTGCTATGATAGACAACGGATACAGGAGGCTGAACGATGAAAGACTGGGACGGGCAAACTTGCGCCTCAGGCACCACAACCAAAAGATAGATGGCCTGACTTACGGACTGAATTTAAATGGGGGAATTAACCACAAGCGGGATTTCATCCTGTGGGAGGATGCCTGGCAAGGGGCCCTGAAGCAAGATGAGTCGACCGAGGCAGAATTGCATGCCGGCTTTTTTTACCTTGACCCTTTTGTTAGCCTGGTCAGGGATGGCCGCTTTTCACATGACCTTCGGATGCGCATGCAGGCTTCACAAAACCGCTTCCCCGTCACATCGAACAACAACAGCGACACCCGCTCGCTCTTTACTGAATACCAGACCTGGTATGCCATTGGGGACGGGGTCAGTCTGAGTGCGGGACTGATGTACTACCTCAGTCAGATCCGTTCGGCATTTTATGGCGACCATGAAGGACGAAATGCCGCGGTATATGCGCAGGCGGAGGCCGACTTGCTGCAAGGCCTCAAGTTGGTGGGTGGGGTAAGGTTTGAGCACAGCGCACTTGACGGGCTCAGCGACAAAGTGGTGCCATTGTTCAGGTTCGGATTGAATCACCAGGTAGGCGAGATTACTTTTTTAAGGGCCTCATTTGGGCAGGGCTACCGTTTTCCTTCCGTGGCCGAAAAATATGCTTCAACCACCCTTGGTGCCGTGCGGATATTTCCGAGCCCGGACCTTATTCCTGAGAAGGGATGGAACTCGGAGATTGGAATAAAGCAGGGCATCCTCACTTCCAACTGGAACGGGCTGGTGGACCTTGCCCTGTTTTACGGGCAAAACAAGGACCTGATTGAATATGTGTTCGGAGTTTATTCTGATCCTCAGACAGGGGCTTTCGACATGGGTTTCCGGGCCCGTAACATAGAATATTCCAGGGTGTCTGGCGCCGAGATAGAATTCCGTCTCATCAACACTTACGGCAGGTTCAACAACAGCATCAGCGGAGGTTATGTGTATATGTATCCGGTGGAGTTTAACCCGGTGACCAATAAAAACACCGGGGTATTCCTGAAGTTCCGGCGCCACCATTCGGCCAGGCTCGGACTGGCAACCGCGATGGGTGCGTTTGAAGCGGGCCTCGACCTGTTTGTCCGCTCCCGTATCCTGAACATAGACGACGTATTCCTGAACCCCCTTACGCGTGAAACCATATTGCCGGGTTTTTACGACTACTGGCAAGAGAACAATACAGGGCATTTTTTGGCGGATTTTACACTGGCTTATAATATTCATCCCCGTTACAAAGTCTCCCTGGCTGTCAAAAACCTGACCAATACCGAGTATATGGGCCGCCCGGGAGATATACAACCCCACCGCAATGTCAGTATCAGGCTTAGTGGGTCATTTTGACAGGAATTTCCATAGGGTAATTACAGTTTCAGCGGTCATATATATAAAGCCCTGTAATATGACTAACTTTATCGACCTTAAGAAAATCACCTTCATCCTTTGTTCCCTGCTATTGTTTCCAGGAATTAACGGCCGCTCCATCAAGTCTGCGACGGGTGTGTCAGCCGCTGCCAGACCTGTTCATGCGGAACTCCACATGGAACTCCCCGCGGAAGTGGTCCCCGGGCACTCCGGGCAACTCCCCGCGGAACGCATTTTTTTGCATACCGACAGGGAGGTATACGTGGCGGGGGAAACCCTGCTATTCAAAGCGTACCTGCTTCAAAGCGGGCATGGTTATTCATCGGGCGGGATCGCCTACCTGGCCCTGCGCGGGAAACAGGGTACCGTGGCCGGCATCGCCATGCCTCTGCAAGGCCGGGTGTCGGATGGCAATATTTATCTGGAGGACACCCTCTCTACGGGGTGGTATGAGTTGGTTGCATTCACCAACCAGATGCGCGCAGCAGGCGAAACCATTTATTTCCGCAAGACCCTGTTCATTGCCAATCGTTTTGACCAGGACCTGGCCGTCCCTGACATCCCGTCAGACGGCAAGTCCATGCAGGCCGACGGGACACAACAGTCCGACGGCAATCCCATGCAGGCCGACGGGACACAGCAGTCCGGCAGCCACCCCGTGCATACCGACGGCAACCCCCTGCGGCTGGAAATGGCAGAACAGTATGGGACCAGGGAAGCGGTCCCCATGCAGCTTTCCCTGAACGGCGGACCCGATGCATTTGCCTTGCTTTCGGTTTCCGTCTCCCCGGTACTGGCATGTGATGAAACCGGCCAGCGTTCGGCAAAATACGCTGACCTGCAGGCTGGGGGACCTTCCCACGGTACAGCTGTTTCAGACAATGCGACGACAGACCCATCCGACTATGCTGAAACGAACGCCTGGCTGTTGCAGGGCCGGGTCACCGATCGGCAGACCGGAAAAGGGGTGGCTGGTGCCAGGGTGGTGCTGAATACGCCGGGAACCGGGGTGACCTTCCTGCATGCACAAAGCAATGCGGAAGGCCGGTTCCGCATCTCCCTCCCGTTTTATTACAATGGACGGGAATTGTACCTTTCGGCACACCCTGAAACGGGGCAGGAAAGTCTTGCTATAGAGGTAGACGATAAGTTTGCGATTGACAAAGACTTTAATCCGGTCGCAATACCCGGAATGGAGGCAAGAAGGGCATTTATCTCCCGTAGCCAGGATCTCTTATCGGCCAGTAAGGCATTTCAGGCAGATTATTTTCGTCGGATCGGCAGGCCGGTTCTGACGGCCAGTCCGCCTTCCTTCCTGTTCGCCCAGCCCCGCCTGACCGTCATACCGGCCCAATACACGCCGTTTGACGACCTGCAGGAAATCGCCCGGGAAATTGTATTGCCCTGGCGAATCAGGGGAAACGATAACACCTACCGCAGCCAACTGCATTGCGCCGATACCGGAAGTCCGCTTCCGGAAACCCCCATGTATTTTGTGGACGGCATCCTGGTGCATGACCTCGGCAGGCTGATCCCGCTCGGCTCCAGCCATATCGACCGGATCCTCGTGCACAACACGCAGTGGGCATACAACGGACTCACCTTCTATGGGGCGGTCAACATTGTTACCAAAGGGGATGAATACCTCCGTCTGCTCCCCATGGAGGAATACCTTAAGACCCGCTTTGACCTGTACCTGAAGGATCAGGCCTTCAATCCTCCGGCATACCCCAATGGCAATTCGGTGAACCGGGAGGAGCCGGACCTGAGGAATACACTCTACTGGAACCCGGATATCCGCATCAGCAGGGGAGGGGTAACGGACATGCGCTTCTTTACCGGCGATGTCCCTGGCGAATACCTGGTAAGGGTAGAAGGTGTCACTTCCGGTGGTGAAAGGATCTCCCTGTCGAAAAAATTTATTGTGGAGCTGTAACAAAAACAGGCTTGTCACGTCTTGTCATCATAACCATGAAACAAGACCCAAATGATCAGGATTTTATTCAAACACAGCATCCGCGCCCTTAAGCGCCAGAAAGTCCATGTTTTAATTAATGTAGTCGGATTGGCCATCGGGATCGCCTGTAGCCTGATTATCGCCATTTTCGTCATGCACGAGTTGAGTTATGACCGTGACCAGGAACACTGGGACCGCATCCACCGGATCGTGCTACATGGAAAGATAGGCGGGCAGGAGATTCGTGCTTCCTGGCTTGCACCCCCGGTCGGACCAGCCATGCCGTTAGAGTTTCCGGAGGTGGAAGACTATACCCGCATCAACACCTGGGGAGAAACCGTGGTGAGATGGGAAGACCATGCCGTTGCCGAGGACCATTTTGTGGAGGCCGACTCCAGTTTTTTCAATATTTTTTCTTACCGCCTGCTGGAGGGCGATCCAGCCACCGCTTTGACGGAGCCCTATTCGGTGGTGCTGACCGAGACAGCGGCCAGAAGGGTGTTCGGTGACGAGGAACCGATGAATAAGATGATTCGGGTGGGCACCTCCCAAAACCACCACCGGGTTACCGGCATCATGGAGGACCTGCCGGAAACCACCCACTTCAGGATCAATATGATTGGCTCCTTTTCGACCAACCCCAATTCACGAAACACCAACTGGCTTTCAAACAACCTCCAGACCTATGTGCTGTTGCACCCTGAAGCGGATCATGCAAGGATCAATGAGCGTTTCCAGGATATGATTATTAAGTATGTCGGACCCGAGGCATTGCGGTTAATGGGGATTTCGTTCGAAGAATTCCTGGCGCAGGGCAACCAGTACAACTTTTACCTGCAACCCCTGACCGCAATACACCTGGACCCCACGGTTGAGAATGCATTCAAACCTGCCAACGACCCAAAATACCTGTACATCTTTGCAGGAGTCGGATTGCTGATCCTGGTGGTGGCGGGCATCAACTTTATGAACCTTTCCACAGCCCAGGCCACGAAACGGGCCAGGGAGGTAGGCATCAAAAAGGTCAGCGGGGCACTGCGCGGGGGACTGATCGGCCAGTTTCTTACCGAAACCATTATCCTTTCCTTTTTGGCACTGGCCCTGGCAGTGCTGATCACCGAGATTGCACTGCCATCGGTGAACAACCTGCTGGGTATCAGCCTGGGCCTGAACTACTTTTCCAACTGGTACATCATTCCGGCCATGCTGTTGTTCGCGGTAGTGATTGGATTGCTGGCCGGCAGTTACCCGGCATTCTACCTTTCATCCTTTAACCCCAATGCCGTATTGAAGGGGAAGGTGACCGGCAGCAGAAGCTCCATCAGCCTGAGAAGCGCCCTGACGGTGCTGCAGTTTGCCATTTCCATCGTGCTGATCATCGGTACCCTGGTCATGCAACGCCAGATTCGTTATATGCTTAACAAGGACCTTGGGTTTGACAAGGAGAACGTACTGGTGGTCCGCCGCGCCGGGGCCCTCGGGGAGCAGGGGAACAGCTTCAGGGAAGAAGTGAAGTCCCTGGCGGGGGTGATGAACGTTTCGTTCGCTACCGCCTTACCCGGGCATAACAACAACAACAGTGGTTACCTGGTGCATGGCCGGCCGGAGGAGACCTTTACCATGAACACTTCATTTGCCGACTATGAATTCCTGGATACCTGGGGCATCAAATTAAGCTCCGGGCGATACTTTGACCCCAGCCTGCTGACCGACCGGGAAGCCTGTCTGATCAATGACCGGGCAATCAGCATCCTTGGGTTTGAGGATCCACTGCAGGAACGATTCATGAGTATGGGTGACGATGAGATGACCCTGATGCCGATCATCGGAACGGTGTCTGACTTCCATTTTGAATCCCTCAGGCAGGACATTGGGCCCTATATGATACAGTTCCGCCACGATGGCATACAGTGGGGATATATTGCCATCCGCCTGTCACCTGCAGCGTCCCAATCGGTCGTTCAGGACATTGAACGGGTCTGGGCTTCCTTCACCGCCAGTGATCCCATGTTGTATTTCTTTGTGGACCAGGACCTGGAACGTATGTACCAGGAGGAGCAAAGGAATTCGCGCCTGTCCGGAGTCTTTACCATCCTGGCAGTGCTGGTCGCATCCCTGGGCCTCTATGGCCTGACGGCATTTACGGTGGCCCAGCGGACCAAGGAGATCGGGGTGCGGAAAACCTTCGGGGCATCCATTTTTGATATCTGGAAACTGGTTAGCAAGGAAATCCTGCTGCTGGTCGGCATCGCTACCCTCATTGCCTGGCCTTTGGTTTACTGGGTCGCAGGAAACTGGCTGCAGAACTTTTCCTACCGAATAAGTCTGAATGCGATGGATTTCATTGCCGGATTCCTGATTGCCGCTTTGATCGCCCTGGCAACCATCAGTTACCGGACCATCCGCGCCGCCTCGGTGAACCCGTCTCTGTCGCTGCGGTACGAATAGCACCTCCTGTACTCGTTCACCCCATGCCGGGATGCACGCATCGCATGTACCCGTGCACCCTATGCCGAGGTTCGAACTGCGCCGGCCCTTCAGCCCGCCAATGTTCTCACCCCGACATGGGGATGCACATTGCGCTGGCCATTGTTGCCGCTCGCACGAATCCTGCGAAGCGCATATATTTCCGGAGGAAATTTGAGGTAGCGCGAAGCAGGATTTCGGCGAGCGGCTATAAGGGATGGCGCAGTTCGAACGCCGGCAGGGGCATATGAATTTTATGTAGCTTTGCAAATAGTTCCAAAAAAATTCCGCTGGAAATGAATATAAATACCCGTGTGGTTGTCGGTTTATCGGGTGGGGTAGACAGCTCCGTGGCTGCCCATTTGCTTGTGGAGCAGGGTTATGAGGTGATCGGGGTGTTCATGCGCAACTGGCATGACGAGTCGGTGACTTTGTCTGACAATTGTCCGTGGATAGAAGACAGCAATGACGCGATGATGGTGGCCCAGAAGCTGGATATCCCATTCTCGGTACTCGACTTCAGCGAGCCATACCGCAAACGCATTGTGGACTATATGTTTGCCGAATACGAGGCGGGACGGACCCCAAACCCGGATGTACTGTGCAACCGCGAGATCAAGTTCGACGTCTTTCTGGCAGCGGCGCGGAAACTAGGGGCAGATTTTGTGGCTACGGGACATTATTGCAGAAAAGCATCCGACGAAAAAGACGGAAAAACCATTTATCGCCTGCTGGCAGGGGCCGATGCGAATAAGGACCAAAGTTATTTCCTTTGCCAGCTCAGACAGGAGCAGCTTGCGCGTGCACTTTTCCCGATCGGGGAACTGCAGAAGGCGGAAGTGCGGAAGATCGCATCTGAACTGGAATTGGTGACGGCAGAGAAAAAGGACAGCCAGGGACTGTGTTTTGTCGGCAAGGTGCATTTGCCGGATTTCCTGCAACAGCAGCTGAAACCCAAGACAGGCGATATTGTGCTGATACCGGATGATGTGGCGCGGGACCTGAAGGATGCGCAAACTGCGGTGTCTGATCTTTGCACGGCTCCTGCCTATATCCGCGGTCACGGCAGGGTGGTCGGCACCCACCAGGGGGCTCATTTCTTTACCATCGGGCAACGAAAGGGCTTAAATACCGGGGGAATGGAGAAGCCCCTATATGTTATCGCCACCGATACCGGGGCGAACATCGTTTATGTGGGAATGGGGGAGGAGCATGCCGGACTGTTCCGTCCGGGCCTGTTTGTAAAGGGAGCGGACATCCACTGGATACGGGAGGACCTGGCCTTGCAGGCCGGGCAGCAGGCACGTTACCAGGTGCGTATCCGTTACCGGGAGCCCCTTGGGGATGCCAGCCTTTATATGCGGGATGACGGACTGTATGTGGTTTTCGATGAGCCGAGGCGCGGGGTGGCTCCGGGCCAGTTTGTGGCCTGGTATGAGGGGGATGAGTGCATCGGGTCCGGCGTTATTGCCTGACCCTGGCAGACCTTTTAATCCTGTTTCTGAGGGATACAGCCAGCCGGATGAGCAAGAACTGAAGCGTAAGGAAGAAAATGATGGCGGCGCCCGAGGGGATGTTCAGTCCGTAAGCGAATACCAGTCCGACTACAGATCCCGTAATGCCCCAAAAGGCTGCCAAAGGCATGATCCATGCATAATTGCGGGTGAAGACCATGGCCGTCAGCTGGGGGATTGTGAACAGACTGAGCACCAAAATGATGCCCACGGTTCGTATGCTGATCACGATTGCCAGTCCGACAATCACCATCATGGCATACCTGAAGAACCTGACCGGCAGGCCCATGACGGTCGAAAATTCGGGATCGAAGGCGGTATGCACCACCGGCCGGAAAAACACGAAAAAAAACAGGGCCGCAAGCAGGCAGAAGGCCAGCAGCATGTAAAGCTCTGCTTTGCCCACCGAAAGGATGCTTCCAAATAAAAAGCTCATCAGATTCGGGGTATAACCCGGGGTTAGGAAGACGAAGATGATCCCCAGGGCCATGCCGAACGACCAGATAATGGCAATGGCACTGTCTTCCCGGATCTTGCCCTGGTTGGAGATCCATTCGATGCCTACGGCCGACAGCACCGCAAAAATGGCAGCGCCCAGAAAGGGGTTAAGTCCGAGAAAATAAGCCAGTCCGATTCCCCCGAAGGATGCATGGGTAATACCCCCGCTGATGAAAACGATTTTGCGGGAAACGATATAGGTGCCGACCATGGAGGCCAGGATGCTGGTCAGGATGGCCGCATAAATGGCATGTCGGAAAAACGTATACTCAAAGATCGTGAAAAACTCACTCATGGCTGTGCTCCTTTAACACCCTGTGGGGCACCGGACCGTGGGCAATGATGTCGACCGGACAATTATAGACCTTCAGCACTTCCTCCGATATCTGGTTGGACGGGTGATAATGCAGGGTGCCGTTCACACAGGCGATCGTCTTGATAATCGGGGAGATCGTCCCGATGTCGTGGGAGATCAGGATGATGGCCATCTTCTTGTTCAGTTCCTTCAGCCAACGGTACAGGTCCTCTTCAAAGTTTTTGTCCACAAAGGTGTTGGGCTCGTCCAGGATGAGTAGCTGGGGATGATTGATCAGCGCCCGGCACAACAGCGTCTTCTGGAGCTGTCCGCCTGAAAGTTCCCCAATTGGGCGGGCGGAGAGTGCGCTCATCCCGGCCTCCTCCAGCATCGCGTCTACCTGCTTACGCTGGCCTTTGTTCAGGTGGGGGAACCAATTGTTCCCGGCCTTCAGTCCGGAGCTGACCACCTCCCTTACGGTGATGGGAAAGCTTTTGTCGATCTGGGATACCTGAGGCAGGTAACCAGTCTTCGGCCGGCCACCGGGAAATACCACCTTCCCGGAAAACAGGGGGATGAGTCCGAGCATGACCTTTACCAGCGTGGTCTTCCCACCCCCGTTGGGCCCGATCACCCCTATGAAATCGTCGGGGTAAACCGTGAAGTCCACATTGCTCAGCACCGGCTCAGATAAATACCCGGTTGACACTTCTTCCAATATGGCCAGCGGTTTGTTCATCTCAGAAACGCTTTAAAGGTTTCAGCCAGTTCATGCATGGCAGCCGGCCAGTCATATCCCAGGGGGTTTATCTGCACGATCGTGGCCCCTGTCTCTTCGCTGATCAGCCGGGCGTTCCGAATGTCGTATTCCTCTTGTATGAAGATCACGGGTGTGGCAAGCTCCCGTGCATTTTGTATCATTCTTGCCAGGCGTGCGGGGGAGGGCTCCTTCCCCTCATGTTCGATGGATATCTGCTCCAGTCCGTAGTCCCTTGCCAGGTAGGTGAGGGCCGGGTGAAAGATCATAAAACGCTTACTGGTTAGCGTTTCTGAAAGGCCGGAGAATTCCCTGTGGAGCCCTTCTACTTCGGCTTCAAGTGCGGGGTAATTCTCTGCCACCGTTTCACGAAAGGCGGGAAAAGCTTCCAGGATCGCATCCCTGATCACCGGCAGCAGGTCCAGCATCACGGCGGGAGACATCCAGATGTGCGGGTCAATGCCTCCCTCATGCACATGGTCCCCATGATTGACCTCTTCGCCCCGGATCAGGTCCACATGGCCGGAAAGGTTGACCACCTTCATGCCGGGGTTGAGTTCCCCGAGGCGGTTGATCCATGCCTGTTCATAACCGAGGTATCCGATCCTCAGATACAGTCCGGAGTCTGACAATCGCTTCAGCTGCAGGGACGAAGGTGAGTATGTGCCATGGCTGGCGCCCGAGGGCACCATGACGTTCACTTCAATTTCCTGGCCGGTTAGCCGGTCCACAAAATACTCCAGCGGTTGAATGCTGACAGAGACCATGGGCGCGATTTCGCCCCGCTGACTGCAGGAAGCCAGAGAGACAATCGCCACCAGGGCAGCCAGGATGGTTTGTATATAATTCCGTTTATGCATGGGATGGGGTTTGGGCAAGGGTGTTTTGGTGAATCAGTGTATGCCTGTACATGCAAAAATACACAGAGTTTTCATATGCATAACAACGAAGAATCCGCGGGTTTGTTCCGGGACATGCAAAAATCACGGCAGGCACACGGCACCAATTACCAACGCTGCGGAAAACTGGAGAAAATGCGGCAACGTTCCTGCATATAGCGGAAATAGTAGAACAACTGGTAGTTCAGGGTCTTGCCGTAATCGATGCGGGGGTCGTAGCTCAGGTAGGTTTCCGGCATGCAGTCCATCCGTCCCCTGCGTCCCAACAGGCTGTTCCATTGGGTTACCAACTGCATGTTCCAGCTCTCCAGGTATTGCTGGCTGTACATTTCCTCGGATTGCCGCACCCTTATAAACCAAGTCTCGAAACCGGGATCGATGATGATCAGCTCATATTCCAGACTGTCGCCGGCTTCCGGGGCAAGCTTTTCAAGATGCAGTGTGTCGGATGGGGCAGAATCCGGACTGAAACCCATTGCCGTCACCCCGGGCAGTAAAAAGATACCGCACAATCCCCAAAAACAAACGATTGAAATCCAATTTCTTTTCATGGCGTCCTCCTTTCATGGAAGTACCATAAATATACGAAATTGCCGGGACTTGTCAGATACAAGGCTGCAAAGGAGGTGACAGACAGGTGGACTTATAAGCCTGTTTCCTTCCTCCGTTTCAAAATCCAGTATAACCCCCTGGTGTTTGGTCGGATTTCTTCAATAAGGATCAACACGAAGAATTTTTCTATATAGGCCAGTATCCCCCATCCGATGGCAAGGTAATAAAGCCAGGGAACGAACGCATGGATAAACAACACGAACAGGAAGAATCCCTGCAGGTAGCCGGCGATGACCGCTCCATAGAGGTGGAGGCCGGGGACTTTCCGGAACCTGGCCCATCCGACGATATACGTAATCGCAAAAACGGCCAGGAATGCGTATAGCAGCCAGATATGCGGCAGAATGGCTTCCAAACGGAAGCGGTATATGCCATAGATGGCCAGTATGTAGGTGCCCAGGTCAGCCAGGTTGTCTAACTGCGCACCGAGTCTGGTGACCAGGTTATAGGTGCGTGCGATGAAACCGTCGAGGATGTCTGATACCAGGCTGATGCAGATGAAGACCACAAACAGCCGTTCATTGCCCGACCAGGCAAACCACAGAATCAGCGGAAAAACGGCCAGGCGGTAGAAGCTAATCAGATTTGGCAGGTTGTAGATGTTCTCCTTTTTTCTCATTATGCAAAACAAATCAACACGAGTAAAACACTCAGGGGAATCACCAGGTTGTCGGTTCCCCGCGGACTTAAAAGCTCGGCCAGTCCGGCCACCAAAGCGACCAGGGCGGATAGCATGGTGGATTGCAGGTCGAACTGCTGGTGGTGGTAATAGAAAGCGAACAAACTGAGCAGGAAGGCGGAAATGAAAAAGGCCAGCGACCCCACCCAGGTCTTGCCCATCCGTTTCCCGAACAGTACGATCTCATGATTGTAGCCGTTGATTTTCATCCCAAGTAGTCCGGCTACCGGGTCGCTGACGGCCAGAATCATCATGGCCAGAATGAACAGAAAGCGGTTGTCCAGCTGGTGGGCGATCAGGAAAGTGACGTAGATGGCCACGGGCAGCAGGTAGCTTCCGGTAGACATTCGTTTGATGTCATGGATGGAGCGCA
>SLNU01000274.1 GCA_007132865.1 Bacteroidales bacterium
AACATCTCCTATGCCGGAACCCTTGCAGGCTATGCGGAGATTATGGGTTATGTCAAAGACCGCATCGACCCTTCTTTTACGATCATCCGCGAAGACGCCATTGCTTATCCCGCTGTGGGAGAACCCAGCCTGGAGTCGCTCATGGGCGTCATGTTTCATGCCTATGATTACCGGGTGACCGTGCGGGTGCCCGGTGACCTGGTCGTGGCCAATGGGGGGAACCTGGTCGAAAAAACGACCGAAAACGGACTGACCGCCTATACCTACGAAAACATCAAACCGGCCTGGCGCATGGATTTTGCGGTGGCACCCTACCGGATAATGGACAACGAGGGATTCCGCATTTTTTATTTTCCGTCGGATGAAGAAGGCGCGGAGAGCGTCATGGCTTCCGCCCTGGCGGCACTTGAACAATACACCTCATGGTTTGGACCGCTAAAGGGGTTTGAAAAGTTCTCGCTGATCCAGATCCCGGAGGGATACGGTTCCCAGGCGGATGTGACAAGCATCTTGCAGACGGCAGACGCCTTCCGCCCGGAACAGTCCGCCAAAACAGCCCTGTACCACGAACTGGCCCATTTGTGGCATCCCCGGGAGAACGAAACGTTTTCCTGCCGTTGGAACGAGGGACATGCCACCTTCATGCAGTACCTGCTTGCTGAAAAAATCGATGGGGGAATCGGACTCGTCCAGCGGGCCAGCAGCTCATTGGCCGCCCGCTTTGCCAGGAACTGCGAGCCGGGCAGCGCCTGTGCCGAGACCCCGTTTATCGAATACGGTGCAGAAAGGATGACCGACCATTCGTATACGAAGGGCATGGTCCTTTTCCACGTGTTCTATGAACTGGTCGGGGAAGAGGCGTTCATGGCCCTGTTCAAAGAGAACTACCGCAGGCATGCCGGGTCCGGGCAGACCACAGAAGACCTGATCGCCCTGATCCTGGAGATCCCCCATCCGGCCATGCCCCGCTTCGTGCAGGAGTGGTTTTACACACCGGAGTCGAACGACTACCTGTTTGCCGGGAAAAGCGTGGACGAGATTGTTGGGATGTATAAGGCTGGCGACTGACCCGGCGGGTGGCGCATGAACCGTCATTCTGCGCAAGGCTCCCGGGCTTTCCCGCAGGCGTCGTCATTCCGCCAGGAAGCTGCTGCCGGACAAAAAAATGGTGACGCGGAAAAAACATTCCCGGTGCAATTGGGGGTTTCTTCTTACTTTTGCAACATGAGATGGTGTGCAGGATTCATTTTGAAGATCTTCGGATGGAAGGTCGTGTCTGGGGTGCCGGATGGTGTTAAAAAGGCAGTGGTCACTATGGCCCCGCATACCAGCAACTGGGATTTTGTGATCGGCAGGCTGGCATTTGCCACGCAGGGAGTGCGTGTGTCTGTGATGATCAAAAAGGAGTCCTTTTTCTTTCCAGTCGGACCCGTTTTGAAGGCGCTTGGTGGCATACCGGTGGACCGGCGGCATAGCCAGAATACCGTCAAGACCATTACCCAGCATTTTGAAGATGCAGAGAAGTTCTACCTGATCATCACCCCGGAAGGTACCCGCAAAAGGGTGGACCGGTGGAAAAAGGGCTTTTACTTCATCGCTGAGAATGCGAAGGTCCCCATCCTGATGGGCTACCTCGATTACCGCAAAAAAGAAGGAGGAATCGGTCCGATGATTACCCCCAGCGGCGACTTCGAAAAAGACTTTGCACAGATACAGGCCTTCTACCGCGGCAAGCATGCCCGCCACCCGGAAAAATTCAATCTGTCGGAGTCCGACTAAACAGCCCATCCAGGTTCAGGCGCACAAAAATGCTGTGCTGAAACCGGCTTTCGGCATTTTCACCGAGATTGATCTGCGTATACAGGCTGGCGTAACCCACGGTTAACCTGAAATTCTCGTTCACCTCCATTTTCAGTCCCGCCCCGGCAAATCCCCCCGCACTCATCCCGAAGTCCCGCTCCAGCGTGTATTGGGTGGTGGATGCATGGAAGAGGGAGTAGGTGGAGTTCCTGATCTGCGTGCGGATCTCCCTTACCTTGGTGTCGGTGAGTGAAAACCCGGCCTCCAGGTAAGGATGTATGTATGAATCCTTTGACAGGAAAGTATGCTGGTAGCCCAGTCGCAGGTCCACCCGCTCCTCGCTTCCGGTGATGGTAAACCGTTCGATGTTGTCGCCCTCTATATTCGAAAATCGATCCAGCTGCAGCGTAAACTGGTCCTCTACCCGCAACTTGGTATAATTGAAGTCGGCAAGCAGTGCAGAGCGCGGCCCAAAGTGCAACGACCCGAAAAACCCCAGCATCATGGACGGAGTGTACCGCATATCCATCGGCAAAGCGTGCAGGCTGAAATCGTAGCCCAGGTCCTGGCGGATGCGGTTGTAATTCAGACTGGTACGCATGACCTGTTCCAGGGAGCGCCGGCCCCCGCTTCCGCCTTCGCTGCCGTTGTAATAGCTGGCGGTGGACCGATGGGCAAAGTAAAACCCCATATTCATGCCGTATTCAAACCACATGGCCGGGCCGTTTTCATTCCCCATGGCCGGGCCGTCTTCGTTCCCCACGGCAGGCGCATTTTCATTCCAAAGGGCAGATCCGTTTTCATTGTCGGATGGTGCAGGCAGTCCCCGCTGGTCCTGCTGTGCGATACCGTGTGTGGGCCCGGCAGCGAGAAGAACCGGCAGCAGGACGGCCAGGCCCATCCGACGGAAATAATAAAGGCAAGCATGGAGGAAAGTGCCGTGTTGATGCATGATTTTCTATAAATGGTCCGGTGGGGTGATGCCCTGGTCACTGAAATAGGCTTTCAGCAGCTTTGTGGCGGCCTGGAATGAGGTGAGCCGGTCTTGTGACAACTGTAGTTCAGCGCCGGGCAGCTGCCGGATTACCCCCGGGTGCTGGTAAAAATGGGTGGTCAGGGTCTCGTTGATGGTCTCATACATGCGGAATTTTTGCTGGGACTGGCGCTTGACGTGGAAGAGGCCTTTGGTCGCCAGCAGCTCGTGGTGTTCGCTGATCATGTCCCACACCTTGTCGATCCCGGTTTTTTCGATGGATGAGCAGATCTCCACGCGGGGATTCCACCCGGTGGTCGTGGGCGGGAATAGATGCAGCGCATTCTCGTATTGCACCCTGGCCAGTTTGGCCTTGTTCAGGTTGTCTCCGTCGGCCTTGTTGATGGCCATGCCGTCGCACATCTCTATGATGCCGCGCTTGATGCCCTGCAGTTCATCCCCGGCCCCGGCCAGCATCAGCAGAAGGAAAAAGTCGACCATGGAATGCACGGCTACTTCCGACTGGCCCACGCCGACCGTTTCCACCAATACGGTATCGAACCCGGCCGCTTCACACAGGATGATGATCTCCCGGGTCTTCCGGGCCACACCCCCAAGGGAGCCTGCCGAGGGGGAAGGCCTGACAAAGGCGTTCTCATCCACTGCCAGCTGCTCCATGCGGGTCTTGTCGCCCAGTATGCTGCCTCTGGATATTTCACTGGAAGGGTCCACCGCCAGCACCGCCAGCTTGTGTCCCCGGCCGGTCAGGAATTTTCCGAAAGCCTCGATAAAAGTGCTCTTCCCAACCCCGGGCACTCCGGTAATGCCGATTCGCAGCGACTTGCC
>SLNU01000214.1 GCA_007132865.1 Bacteroidales bacterium
CAGCGTTGCGCTCAAAGAAGTTCAGCAGCATCACCTCATCGTCCGGTAGCCGGATCTGTGGGGTGACCAGCCAGGAATTGGCTTCCTCCCCGGGGGCGGTAAAGGTATGGTAGGCGGCCAGATCCCCTTCATAGGCAGTGGAATGGGTGGTCCAGGTGCCGGCATCCCCAAGTTGGTAATGACTCCAGCCCTCTGGCGGAAAATCCTCCTCAAAGCCTTCGGTCCATGGGAATGTGTCCACCAGGTATGGATCCACGGCGATGAGCATGACCTCCACCTCCTTGTCCTCCGAAACCAGCACAAACTGCCCGCTGAAATCATGGTAGCCATCCAGACTGACCATGAAGGAATAGGTGCCGGGCATCAGTTCCCCGACCAGGTATTGTCCGGCCTCATAAGTCTCTTCCCCAATGGTGACCGTGGCTCCCTCCAGTGGCTCAGCGTCTTCATCTGTAATGAGGAATTCTACTGAGAACATTGGAACTTCACCGGCCGCTTCAAAGTCCGCCAAACTACGCGCCACGACCTGCCTGGTGGTGTTGAACATATGCACAATGGCCGTGAGGTCTTGCGCAACCACGGGAACAGGTGTTCCAATATAGTCGGCATCCCAGAACTCCGTACGGAACACAAGTGTACCGGTCTCATCTGCCATCGTGTAATTGGCCCCTGTGCCAAAGTTTTGCCCATGATGGGTTTCATCGAACGAAACCCCACTGATCAAAACCAGGCGGCCCTGGTCATCGGCGGTGATCTCTTCCAAAGTGCGTTCCACCACCAGGGGCTCGTTATCGGATGAGCTGGCCTCGCCCGGGTCTTCGACCGGGATGAACTGGAAATTGTTCCGGAAAACCGAGAGCTTTCCGGAAATGCCTGTGATGCCATCGTTGATCTCGTAAGCGGTGGTGATGATCCCGCCTGAATCGTCTATTATAATGCCTGCCGTTTCGTCCTGTATCCATTTCTGGTTACGGTTGGTCTGCTGGAAGGTAAGGATGACCTCGTTGCTCAGGGTGTAGACCACATCCGTTCCGGGTTCCTGGTTCCTCAAGGCCCGGATATTGGGTATGTCTGTGATTTGCAGGTCGGCCAGTGACCTGGCTACAATCTGTTTGGTGTCATTAAACATGATCACAAGGGCCACCACATCCCTTGGCGTGTCAGGAACCGTTGCCCCAATGTAATCGGCATCCCAGAATTCCGTACGGAATACGATGCTTCCGCTGGGATCTGTTACCGTATAATTGGTCCCGGTGGAAAAGGTTTTTCCATGGTCCCCCTCTGCGAACGCCAGGTCTGTAATACGAACCAACCTGCCCTGGTCGTCAGGGCTTATTTCCTCAGCGGTCCGCTCCACAATGACCGGCTCATTGCCTGAAGAGCTGGCTTCGCCCGGGTCTTCGACCGGGATGAACTGGATGTTGTTCCGGAAAACCGACAGCGTTCCGGTAATTCCTGTAATGCCGTCATTCAGCTTGTAAATGGTTTCAATGATCCTGCTGTTGTCATCGATCAGGATCCCGGCTGTTTCATCCTGGATAAATTTCTGACCACGGTGGTTTTGCTGGAAGGTAAGGATGACCTCTCCGGCCAGCCTGTAAACGGTGGAACCGTCCGCATCCTGCTGCCTCAGTTCCAGGACATTTTCCACCTCAACCACCTCAAGTTGGCTTACGCTTGCAGACAGGCTGCCATGGGTGGTGAGCAAAAACATACCAAGGATAAGCATCCATGTAAATTGTAATGTTCTTTTCATTTTGTTGGTTTTTGGTTGATAAAAAATGATTCAAGTGTTGTTTTTCTTATTTCCGGTTGATATTTGCTTTCGACTGCCGGCCCTCAGACACTTCAAATTATGCCGGCTTGTGGCACTTAGGTGCTTAAATACAGTTACTTAAAGGTATCGTACCCATTTACTGGTCGGTGCATTACAACCATGGTCTGCGTTCAGGCCTGGTTGTTTCAAGCTAAAATAGGGAATTATGAATACGGGCCCAAAAGAACTTATCAACAATTTCAGTTCAGGACTTCGGTGACCAGGGCAGCGGCTTCCTTCAGGAGGATGGCAGAATGCACCTTTAGTCCGCTTTGATCGATGATCTCTTTGGCTTCCCCGGCATTGGTCCCTTGCAGTCTTACGATGATGGGCACATCGATCTTGCCAATGTTTTTGTAGGCGTCCACGATTCCGTTGGCAACCCTGTCACAGCGCACGATGCCGCCAAAGATATTGATCAGGATGGCTTTTACATTGGGGTCTTTCAGGATGATGCGGAAGGCTTCCTCAACCCTTTTTGCATTGGCTGAGCCGCCCACATCCAAAAAGTTGGCTGGTTCGCCTCCGCTGAGCTTGATGATGTCCATGGTCGCCATGGCCAGTCCGGCTCCATTGACCATGCATCCGACATTCCCATCGAGTTTGACAAAGTTCAGCCCATGCTCCCCGGCTTCCACGTCCATCGGATCCTCTTCCAGAATGTCACGCATACCGGCAATGTCGGGATGCCTGAACAGGGCATTGTCATCGATGGTCATCTTGGTATCGACCACCAGCATTTTGTTGTCTGAGGTCTTGAACAGGGGGTTGATCTCGATCATCGTAGCGTCGTTCCCTACAAATGCTTCGTAAAGCCGGGGGATAAGCTTCACCATGTTTTTAAAGGCCTCCCCGCCTAGTCCGAAATTAAAAGCTATGCGCCGGCACTGGAAAGCCTGAACGCCGACCCTGGGGTCGATCTCCTCGGTGAAGATCTGTTCCGGTGTCTCCTCCGCCACTTCCTCGATATTCATGCCGCCCCGTGGGGAATACATGATCATGTTTCTGCCGGTCTGCCGGTTTAGCAACAAACCCATATAAAACTCCGCGGGTTCGGATTCGCCAGGATAATATATTCCCTGTTCTACGAGCACCTTCCTGACCTTTTTTCCCTGCGGACCCGTCTGTGGGGTGACAAGCTGCATCCCAATAATCTGTCGTGCATGGGTCTCCACCTCCTCCAGGCTTTTGGCGATCTTCACACCGCCCCCCTTGCCCCGTCCGCCGGCGTGCACCTGTGCCTTGACCGCCCAGATACCGATGCCGGTACGTTCTTTTAGTTCCCTGGCAGCGGCAATGGCGTTTGCCGGATCGTCCACCAAAATGCCCTCGGCCACGGGGACCCCGTATTTCCTGAGCAAATCTTTTCCCTGGTATTCGTGCAAGTTCATGGGGGCTTGTTTAATGTGTTATATGTCTCATAGTATGTTTTGTACCTTGTCAAAAATACAAAAATAATTTTCCCTCCTGCATCGGACCGCCAATAAGACTTAAATTCATCAAATGGGTAATTATGGGACCGCAGCCCAGGAGAGGACCACGAAACCAGAAAGGATTGAAACCTTGAAGCGGCTTTGCCGTATGCCAGAAAAGGGCCGTGCCACGCGCACCATTGCCGCAGGCAGGTCCACCTGAATGCCTTGTGATGATTAAAGATGCAATTAATTATTCCGACATAAAAAATAATCCGGAAGTTTATGGCGTTCTACAATTGCAAACCGGAGTGTTTTAAATCAAAACCTTGCCTATGAAACAATTTCATACTTTGGAAGATGAGTTAATTATGTTGGCCAAAA
>SLNU01000183.1 GCA_007132865.1 Bacteroidales bacterium
GAAGAGGAAAAAAACCGCATCAGCCACCGCTACCGGGCGCTGGAGCAGCTGGTGGAATTCCTGGAGAGGCTCAGGGGGGTGTCAGACCTCCCGGGCTGATGGCGTCCTCGATGACGGCGGTAAACAGGTCCTGTATGCCAATCCCCAGCACCGCAGCCTGCTGAGGCACGATACTGGTCTCAGCCATGCCCGGAGTGACATTGATTTCCAGAAAGAACAGCTTCCCCCGGCTGTGAATATAATCCATCCGCGCCATCCCCTTCATGCCGAATTTTTCGTACAACATGGCCGTGGCCGCCTGCACCTGCCACGTGAGATCTTCGGAAATGCGGGCAGGGGTAATCTCGTCAGCAGCACCCTTGGTATATTTGGCCTGGAAGTCAAAAAAACGGGCTTCGGTTTTGGAGATGATCTCCGTAACGGGAAGTGGGATCACCTGCCCGTTCTTTCTGAATACCCCGCAGGTCAGTTCGGTGCCTTCAATATACTCTTCAACAATTACCTCATCGTCGTGCTCCAGTGCCAGGCGGATGGCAGACATCAGCCCTTCCCGGGACGTAACGAAGCTTGTTCCCAGGCTTGACCCTCCCTTGTTGGGTTTCACGAATACCGGCAGGCTAACATGCGAAAGCACTTCCGGCTCCAATATCTCCTCATGCCTTCCACAGCGAACTGAGCGCGCCACCTCCATACCAAAATGCGCAGCCACGATATTGCAGAAAAACTTATTGAAGGTCAGGGCCGAAGGCAACAGGCCTGCCGTGGTGTAAGGGATACCAAGGAGCTCTAAATAACCCTGCAGCTTGCCGTCCTCCCCGGGAGTCCCGTGAATGGTGATGAAGGCACAGTCGAAGCGTATCTTTTTTCCATCCGACAATACGGAAAAATCATTTTTGTCAACCGCAATCTCTACTCCGTTTTCCGGCAGATACACCCACTTTTCCCGGCTGACCAATATCGTAAATACCTGGTAGCGTTCCGGGTCAAGGTTCCCCTTGATCATCCGGGCGCTTTCGACCGAAATGACGTATTCCCCGGAATCCCCGCCGGCAATCAGGGCGATGTTTTTTTTTGTCATGGACTGTTCTGTATGTAGTGTGCTTGTATTGTTCCTGCATCGGTCTTAAAATCGGCTATTGCTGCCAGGGCAGTGGTCCGGCAGAAGCAAACTTAAAAAAAAAAGCCCTTTAAACCATAAAAGCGGAATAAAAACGTTCCTTGTTAGACGGGGGCGCCAGAAGACTTTTCCCGGTCAGCGAAGAGGTCGGAAATCCTTATTAATTTGTACTTTTGAAAGCAAATTCAGCGTAAACAAAAATGGATCTGATCACATTTGTCAGGAGCAGACTTTTCCTGAAACAGCTTTTAATCGCCTTCGCAGCCGGTATTTTTCTCCTCTGGGGATCATTGAAATTGTTGGATGCGTACACACATCATGGGCGTTTGGTCGCGGTGCCCGACCTTGAGGGCATGCCCCGGGAGGAGGTGGGGCCCTTGCTGAAGAGGCAGAACCTGCGCTATGTGATCAATGACTCCATCTTTGACGACACCCGCGAAAAGGGAACCATCTCCATGCAAGACCCGACGGCTGGGACAGAGGTAAAGCGCAACCGTACCATTTACCTGACGATGGTTGCCCTGATGCCGGAGATGGTGCCAATGCCGGACCTGACAGACCTGTCTTACCGCCAGGCCGTGACCAGGCTGGAAACGTTCGGACTGAGTCCCGGGCTGCTTGAGTACAGGCCCGACATTGCACGCAATGCCGTGCTGGAGCAGAAATTCCAGGGAGGGGCCATTGAGCCCGGCACCCTGGTGGAGAAGGGCACCGCCATTGACCTGGTGCTGGGAGAGGGACTGGGAGAAAACATCGTCCTGGTGCCCATGCTGATTGGGAAGTCAAGGCAGGAGGCCCTCCAGGCCCTGAATGCCGTCACCCTGAATATTGGGGCGGAGTTTTACCTGGATGACGAGGAGAACGATGTAAAGGTTTACCGTCAGTCCCCCGACCCGGTCAGCCGGAACCATTACCTGCAGGCCGGAAGCACCGTTGACCTGTATTACCGGTCTCCGGAGCAGTTCGATTTTGAGGAATACCTTGCAGAGCTGATGACGGTCCCCGTGCCTCTGCTGTTCGGGAAAACCCCTGACGAGGTTCTGGAAATGCTCAGGGAGCTGGAACTGGAGATCGGTGAGGAAGTGTTTGAGAACAATGTGGGCCTGAGAGATGCGAGGGTATACAGGCAGGAACCTGAATATGAGTCGGATGCAATGATCCGTAAAAGAGACACCATCCGCGTATGGTACCAGACGGTAAACGCGTTTGATGATCTGTAACACCATGTCTATGAAGTATTTTTTTATATTGTTGCTGCTGGGTTCTGTAATCGTACTTCCGGGGAAGGCCCAGGAGGTCACGCATGGGCTTGGCAACAACCCCCAAAAGCAAGGAATGTCCGTGGCCGCCTCCGCCAAAGCGCTGGCAGGCCCGCTTCAACTTCCTTTCTGGGATGACTTTTCCTATACGGGGCCGTATCCTAACCCGGCGCTGTGGGCCGACAATTATGTATTTATAAACAGCAGCATCGCCTACCACTCTAAAACAGTCGGGGTGGCCACGTTCGATGCATTGGATCAGAACGGGAACTTTTATGAGCATATCCTTCCGACAAACATCCCATACCCAGCAGACCATCTGAGCACACACCCCATCACCCTCCAGGCCCTTGCTCCATCCGACTCTGTGCTTCTGAGCTTTTATTACCAACCCCAGGGCCGAAGCGGTCCGCCAACACCTGACGACGCCCTTAAGGTGCAGTTTCTAAAGGTACCCGGACATTATGATCTTAACGAAGAGGATGAGGTGGTCTGGGTGGAAGACCTTTGGGAAACCGTCTGGCAGACTAAGGGGATGAGTCTGAACAAGTTTTCAGGCGATACCTTTCCGTATTTCAAGCGGGTGGTCATTCCCATTGAGGACCCAGTGTATTTCCGGGACGACTTTCGCTTCAGATTTATGAATGAGGCCACCTACAAGGCTTCCAACCAGCAGAGCCTGGACAATATCACCGGGAGCCGCTCCGTCTGGAACGTGGACTATGTGTTTCTGGACCATGGGCGCAGCAGTGCCGATAAACATTATTTTGACATCGCCTTTGCGGCGGAGGCCCAGCCTATCCTGAGGCAGTACCGTGAGATGCCCTGGTCGCATTTCATTGTAAACGCTCCACAGCACCTGCGGGAGAGCTTTTCGATGAAGATCACCAACCTGGACAATATCATCTATCCTTACTCCTACCGTTACTTTATCCGCGACGAGGGGGGGAATGTGGTCAGGAATTATTCAGGCGGCACCTGGAACCTTTCCCCGTTCAGCACCTCGGGCTACCAGCCCTACCAACCGCATGCCAGCCCCATCGTGATTCCCAACCCCCTGCCCACCGCCCCGGCAGACAGCCGGTACTTTGACATCGTGCACGTGGTGCGTGCCGGGATCGCAGGCGATGACCGCCCGCGCAATGACACCATCATTCACCGGCAGCGCTTTGACAATTATTTTGCATACGACGACGGCATCCCGGAGCAGGGATACGGA
>SLNU01000162.1 GCA_007132865.1 Bacteroidales bacterium
ATTCGGGATAGAGCCTTATTACTGTAGGTGAGAGAATCAACGGACACTCTACATTCACCTTCCCGTCAGTTAACCCATCCTCCTTTACCCTTACCTCACTGAAAGATTCAGTAAAATGTTCTCTTCTTATTGTAGCCCTGTAGGGAGCATCAGGATCTGTATCAACCACTACCCCATCATGATTGGAGATCCACTCCGGATTTTGTGACGGACCAATATAGTTACCCCAGCGGTCACGCTGAATTGCATACACAACACTTTCGGTATCGATATCCTCCAGCACTATCAGATTTACCGGATTGGCGCTGTTTGGAGAGCTGTCAAGAGTTCTCTCTATCACCAGTGTATGGGGATCACCCGGAACTATATGCAGAGTGATTCTAACTGAAGAAGGGACATACTGTGGATTATCAGGATCAGTTACTGAGGCTTCGACAGTAACAGAACGATGAGCAGTAGTGTTTCTGAATCTGACATGATTCCCAAGCCTTCCATCGAGAAACATATCCCAGTCATGTCCAATAACCCTCCACTGAACCAGAGATTCAAGACTTCCTATGCGCTGACCCTCAGGGTCAAAGACCCTTGCAAAAAGATCAAAATATTCACCTGCCACTACAGTGTCGACCTCTCCGAGCGGACTCTGATCCGGTGTATCTGCATCGGGGTAAAGACGTATGGTAGTGATGATATAGAGATCCGGACATATCACATCTACACTGCCCTCTTCAAGAGTTCCATCCCTGGCAACGACTACACTCACTGAAGCTCCATGATTAACCCTGCTCACTACTGCGCGGTAAGGCTCATCGGAGTCTGGAGTGACAAGCACATTGTTTTCATCAAAAGTCCATTGTGGATCAACTGCGGGTCCTATGAAATTCCCCCATCGGTCCCTCAGAATGGCATAGACCGTTTCCTGAGAAGTGATCTGTCCAAGAGTAATCTCACCAATCGGGTTATCTTCATTTGGTGATTCGTTTATATCGTTGGATCCCTCTATCACCACCCGATGAGGAGCACCAGAACCCACAACTATGGTAAGCTGTGTGGATGAGGGGATAAATTGAGGGTCATCCGGTTCCATCACCACATTGAGTGTAATCACCTGATGTGCAACAGTGGTGTTAAACACCACATGACCACCCTCATCTACAGAGAGAAAGTCCCTCCAGTCCCGGTCCTCAACACTCCAGGTTATATGCTCTTCAAGGGTTGAATTCCTTCCATCGCTGGTAAACACACGCCCAAAGATGTCAAAATTCTCGCCAGCCCTCACATTCACAGTTTCCCCAAGAGGCATATTGGTACCCTGGTCAACCGGACCACCTTCCGGGTAGAGACGCAGTGTGGTGGGTACCGTCAGATCTGTACAGCGCACAATAGCAGTTCCAGGATCCAGATTTCCCTGAGTTACGGTAATCTCGGATACAGACTCCTCAGGAGTAACCCTGCTCACCAGTGCGCGGTAAGGCTGTGTTGCATCGGGGACTACGGTTACATTATCGTGATCTGAGCTCCAGTCAGGATTTTGTGCAGGTCCAATAAAATTACCAAACTGATCCCGCTCTATTGCGTAAACAGTTCTTTGAGGATTATCAAGGTTGAGCCAGATTGTTCCAACAGGAGCATCATCGTTAAGTGGCGGATTATCGATAGAACCTTCGATAACGAGCCGGTCCGGCACATCCGGTATAATCCGTATGATAACAGAGACTTCTGAAGGCAGATATTGAGGATTGGCGGGATCATTGGTGATTGCAGTCAAAGTCACATCCCTGTGAGCCCGGGTATTGTTAAATACAACGTGATCTCCTGAATCGGCAGATATAAAATTCGGCCAGTTTTCAAGGTTTGCTCCCACACGAACTTCCCACCTGACGATGCTCTCAAGAAAGGGGATCCTACCATCAGGGCCAAAAACTCTTGCAAACAGATTGTGATCCTGCCCTGCTACGATTTCGATAACCTCACCATCATCATATGGCATGTTTTCGGGAGTGTCTGGTGTACCTTCCTGTGGGTAGAGACGGGTGGTTGTCTGCACAGTAAGCTCAGGGCATATAACTTCCAAAGTACCGGGATTCAGACCTGGTACGGTGGCATTTACAGTGCTGGTGGACGGACCATAAGTTGTTCTGAGAACAGTAGCCTGGAAGCGATCCACATCATCAGGGCGAGCCAGTACACCTGTACCGCTGGGTGGTGTCACTGTCCAGGTTAGGTTTTCTGCAGGTCCTATGTAATTACCATGTACATCCCGCAGTATAGCATAGACGACTTCCTGAGAAGTAATCTCCTGCAGAGTTACAGAACCTATTGGCATTGGTGTGTTTGGAGAGTGATTCAGCTCAGGGGAAGCTTCGATAGACACTTGATGAGGAGGGCCCGGTAGCACATACACACTTACTGTATCTGTTATGAATATTCCTTCATCATCATCTCTGTATACTGCCCATATCAGTACTGTTGTATGAGCCTGTATAGGTGTAAACTCCACATGTAAATCGTCTCTGATATTAAAGGTCGATGGAGGGTTGTCGGCATCGAGATCTATATAGCCCCACTCGAAACTGCCGGAAAATTCGAGAACTACACCTGTATCCGACATAAGCTCGGCCTGCCCGACCAATGTATCACCCACACTGATAGTGTCGTTGGGAGACACCTCTATCTCCAGTGCCTGGGGTGGTGAATAGACTAAATTTGTAGTAATTTTTATAGTAGAAGCGAAGGTTTTTCTTTCCGCATAAAACATATCGAAGCTGTATACCCGACCATGTTCAAGACCCAATCTGTCTACATTTATCGAGTCGTTTAAAGCCCCATGTATTCCTCCCAAATCCATTTCGAGTTTTCCATCTATAAAAACCCATACATCATCATCTCCGGTAAAATCAAATACGAGGCCTGGCCTCATCTGAAACTCCCAGTTTAGTTCCATGGTAAACGAGAAGTTTCTGGCAGTTCCATCGCGTTCCCGTGTGTCTGGATTTATGCCAAAGCCTCTGTCATCCAGCGGAAAAAATCGTTGGTTGTCAAATTGGTACACACCTCCTCCGATGTGTTCAAAAGGCAAGGAGTCTTTAATTACAATGTTTTTGAACGCAGTGTCGTGGTCTACTGTATCTATCCTTGTCAGTTCAAGTGCCGGATAATTGTATACAGGCATTGTGCTGTCACCTCTTGCATAATCCTCCCAGGGCCTGTACCAGTACTTTATGTAATGATTCAAAGCGGGGTTTGGACCTAAAACAGGTTTTCTTTCTTCATCCAGGGTGTCTGCTATCATACCCAGTCTGTGTCCGGTTGATCTTGGTGATTCAAACTCGGGATTGGATCTGTCAGAACGAAAATCGTAAAATGTAACAGGTATCCAGATTGTATCCTGGTAAGTCTGAGCCTTTACCTCAATAAAGGCAAAAGCAGAAATAACTGTAACAAACAAAAAAAACCTGTTCGTTTTCATCTTTGTCCCCCCCCCCTTGGTACTAAAGGGCCCGATTTAATCTGTTTATTCAAATGATAAAGCTATGCTGAACACCTTGTATATGGTACTTTATTAATATAACACCAAAATAAAA
>SLNU01000301.1 GCA_007132865.1 Bacteroidales bacterium
AATTCCATTTTTGAGGAAGCAGGCTCAGCCCTGTATGCGTCATTGAAATTTTCTTTCTGAATCATGCCGCGCGCGCACATAAATTTCTTTTCTGAACCAGGTGGTTTTGGTACGGTATATGTATAGGTAAGGGTGAAGTACTAACTCACATGGTCAATAATATAACAATGAACAACCTGGATTACCAAATAAGAATTACTCCCGCCCATGAGAAAGTTTTTTTCTCTGGTTCTTCCTCCATCAGACGAGAAGAGGAGGGAAAGATGGGTCGGCTGCTTTACGGCATGGTGAGGCTCTTCACCCTGGCGGCCCTGATTTATGTTGTGCTGAGCACTGGCACCCTCTGAATTTAAGCGTTTCATTTGTTCCAAGCTGAATAAAGCGTCCGCTTTCGAACAAGACTGTACCCCCCCGAACAATCCAAGATTCCAACCAGGTCAACTTCTACAAATCTTAATTAAACGATCGTTTTTAACAGTCTTTTAGACAGTTTTTTGCATTTTTTGGCATAGTTTTTGTTTTCTTGTGATTAAAAATTTAATTGCCATGAATACAAGAACAACCAAATTGCACCCCATCGTGATGGGAAGCCTGATGCTTCTCTTTCTCTCCATGACTTCATGCATGGATACGGATTATTTCCCCTGCGTAAGGCCCAACGGAGCCATCGCGGAAGAGACCAGGGTCACCCCAGCCTTTAAAGGGGTTGAACTCAGACTGCACGGGCAAGTTTTTATCACGCACGGACCGGAATACTCCGTCACCATCGAAACCTCTGAAAACCTTTTTGGAGTGATTAATACCAGGGTTGCCGGAAACAAACTGATTATAGAGCAGGACCGCTGCATACGCTGCAGGCTTGATGACATCCAGGTTTATATCACCATGCCTGCCCTGGAGGAGATCAGTCTGGCAGGTTCCGGAAGAATCCTACTGTCAGATGAGTGGGATGCCGGGGAAATCAACCTGAATGTTTCCGGATCGGGACAGATCTCCGGTACGTTTTGGGCCGACAGGGTCAACACCAGGATCTCCGGAAGCGGAAATGTTTTGCTGAAAGGCGCCACCAAAGACCACTTCATCCAAATTTCCGGTTCCGGGAGAATAGACGGGATGGACATGGTTTCCCGGAATGCGGAGGTGCGCATCAGCGGCTCAGGCAGTGCCAGGATCCAAGTCACCAATTACCTTGACGCGCGCATTTCAGGAAGCGGCAGCATTTACTTCACCGGAGATCCGGCAATCGATTCAAGAATTACCGGAACAGGCAGAATCATAAAATACTAAATATCAAAATCTTTGTCCGCTCACCGGGATCTTCTGATTCCGGTGAGCGGATTTTATTTTATAACCCCTGCATTTGCAGCAATTGGCAGGGAATTTACTCATCAAAAAAACAATATTATGCGTACCACTTTCAAACTTATTCTCGTAGCAATCATTCCCGCAATGCTCCTGATCGCCTGCGACGATCAGGAAGAAACAAAGCCGCCCATCTGGCCGGTGGCAGACTTCGAACCCGAGAAAACCCCTTTCGATGTGGGTGACACCGTAAGGCTGATCAACAAAAGTGAAAACGCCGTGCAGTACCGTTGGATCATTGGTGCTGAACTCGAGGAGTCTTACGAAAAGCACCCGGAACTCATATGGGAAGTGCCGTCACCTGCGCTGGGCATCGGAAAAACGGTTGTCCTGCTGGCCACTTCGGAAGACGGACTAACCGACTCCACCGCCCAAATGGTCAGGATGTCCATGCGATATCTGTACGATATAATGGTAGATGAATTGCCGGCAGAAAATCTTGCATTGCTTGAATCATCAGAAGATGAAACCATTGAGCTTTATGCCTTCCTGGGACCTGTCAACGATCCTTCGGTGGGTGATAGGTGGAACAACGAACAAACCACGGCAAAAAAGACCATAGATCCGCGAAATATCGAGCTTCCAATAGAGCTGTACTACCCCAGGTCGTTCCCGATTATTGCCATGGAAGACAGCCAATGGTTTTTCGAGATCAGGGCGATGGCCGCTTCGTGGGATGAGCCGCTTGTCCTACAACGCTTCGAAGCAGCACCTTCCAGGGTGGAAGCCTTTACCCATCAGGGAAGCCTAAGGTATTTCCCGCTTTCAAACGGGCAATCAGAGATCAGGGTTGTCTTCGGCTACCGGGAATAATTCCTGGTTATTGCAACCATTTTTACTGGATTTATCACGTAAGCCGTTGAACTTTTCACATGGCTGTCGGATAGGTCACACGGCACAAAACCGGGGGGAGGGCGCACGCGCAGTTCCTCCCGGTTTTTTTTATTTGAAGAAAGTCGCATTCTTATTACCTTTGAGCTTCATAAACAAACACACACGCATTATGAAAGCCCTATTGAAAACCAGCCTGATTTTTTCGATCCTGTTTTCCAGCCAGCTTTTTCTGGGATGCTCCCAGGCCGGAAACGGTGGAAACCAGTCAACCGCCGAAACCGAAGCAACCGAAGCAGAAGTAACTGAAGCCGAAGCTACTCAAGCACAGTCTGCCAGGCAACAACTGGTGAATATCTCCACAGAGTTCGGGGATATCGTGGTGATGCTTTACGACGAAACCCCCGAACACCGCGACAATTTCCTGAAACTCGCCGAAGAGGGGTTTTTTGACGGGACCTTGTTTCACAGGGTCATCAATGGATTTATGATACAGGGTGGAGATCCCAACAGCAGGGATGCCGGACCCGGGCAGGCAGTTGGGTCAGGCGGACCCGGATATACGCTTCCGGCGGAGTTTGTGGCCGAAAAGTTCCATAAAAAAGGCGCATTGGCTGCTGCCAGACAGGGAGACCAGGCGAATCCGGAACGCCGCTCCTCAGGATCCCAGTTCTATATCGTGCAGGGCAGGACCTACCGGAACGAGGAACTGGACGCATTGGAGCAACAGTCCGGAAAGATCATTCCGGCTGCACGCAGGGAGGCTTACACGACCATTGGCGGAACGCCCCACCTGGATGACGTTTACACCGTGTTCGGGGAAGTCGTCAGCGGACTGGAGGTGGTTGACATGATCGCCGCCGTTCAGACAGGTGCTGCCGACAGGCCGGCTGAAGACATTAAAATGACCGTGACGGTCATTGATTAATATCCAAAAAGAATGGTATCAAAGATTCAGGAGCTGCTCAAGGAGATTGAAGCCTTTGAGCCGCAAACACCTGCTGACCTGGAAAGCTTCCGGGTAGAGATGCTGTCAAAGAAGGGACGGATCCCGGCCTTATTCCAGGAGTTCAAAAATGTGGACCCTTCCCAGCGCAAGGAAATGGGCGCCCGCCTGAACCAACTTAAGGAGTTGGCGGCCCAGAAAATAAATGAGTGGAAAGAAGTTTTTGAGGCCCGGGAAGCAGAGTCGCGCACCGAGCGGCCAGACTTCAGCATGCCGGCTAACCTCTCCCCCATCGGGTCCAGGCACCCCTTGTCGGTTGTCAGGAACCGCATTAACAGCATATTCGAAAAGATCGGGTTTGTGGTTTCCGAGGGACCGGAGATCGAAGATGACTGGCATAATTTCAGCGCACTTAACTTTCCGGAAGAGCATCCGGCAA
>SLNU01000031.1 GCA_007132865.1 Bacteroidales bacterium
GGCATTCTGGATTATGACATCGTTACGTTCGATGTGGTAATGGAAACGGTTTACGGAACCACCTATAATTCCTACTATATCGGGGCGGAAAAAAAGGCCATCGTGGAAACCTCCAAAAGCAGGTTCTGGGATGTGTACCTTGAAAAGATCAGGCAGGTGTGCGACCCGTCTGAAATAGAATACATCATCCTGAACCATACAGAACCTGATCACAGCGGCAATTTGGGAAAGCTGCTTGAACTGGCACCGGATGCCACTGTGGTGGGCAGTCGCCTGGCAATTAGTTATTTGAAGGACTTTATGGGAAGGGATTTCAAAAACATGGCGGTGAAGGACGGTGATACGCTGGACCTCGGGAACAAGACCCTCCGCTTCATCGCGGCGCCTAACCTGCACTGGCCCGACAGCATGTATACTTATCTGGAAGAGGACAAGCTGCTGTTCACCTGTGATTCATTCGGCTGCCATTATTGCGACCACAGGATGTACGACGACCAGGTGGGAGACTTCGGGGATGCCTTTAAATACTACTTTGATGTGATCCTTAAGCCTTTCAGCAAGTTCTTGCTGAAGGCCATCGAGAAAATCCGCCCCTTGGAGATCCATGCCGTGCTCACCGGACACGGTCCGCTACTGATGTCTGACTGGAAAAAGTGGGTGGACCTGTCTGAGGAATATGCCCGGGAGGCCATTGCCATACCACAAAAGAACCATGTGTTCATCCCTTATGTGTCGGCTTACCATAACACCGGTCAAATGGCCGAGGCCATTGCGGAGGGGATCCACAGTGTGGGGGGCTTTTCGGTGGACGTTTGCGATGTGGAGACCATGGCCATTGGCGACCTGGACGAAAGGGTTGCCAGGAGCCAGGCCGTGATTGTAGGGTGTCCGACCATCAACCAGAATATCCTGCTGCCCATTTATAAACTGTTTGCGATTATCAGCCCCATCCGGGACAAGGGAAAACTGGGCGGTGCATTTGGATCATATGGCTGGAGCGGCGAAGCCGGCAAGCTGATCGGATCATCACTTGAAAATTTGAAGTTGAATATGGTGGGAGAGGGGGTCTTTATCAAGTTCACTCCCCACGAGGACGAGTTCCGTAAGTGCTTTGAATATGGTGAGCAAATCGGCAGGGAGCTGCAGCATCGGACTGAGTCAGTCTAGGTAGTGGCCTCGGCTTGCTTTGCCATTTGAGAAGCGTGCGGCGCGCTTGGTTCAGTTTAACGAATGACCTCACCGGTTGCAGCATAAAACAAAGCACCGGTTCCGGCGTTTATTACCTGGGAACAGTTCCCGGCTTATCCGATAATGACAATTGCGATAATGGTCAATAGAAATTAGCAATCGCGAGAATTTAGCATTCACGAGAATACAATGGTCATGGAAAGGAGAAGGATATCTGGCAGGGTTTTATTTGTTGCGTGGATATTTGTATTGGCCATTGGCTTGGGCTCCTGTGCGTCAGAACGCAGGCTCGCCTCGAATTTCGTGGTGCGTGAAACCAACATCAATGTGCTGGTGCTGCCGCCTGCAGGTTTGATAAAAAGTTTTTCCCCTGTGCCGCTGGCCGAACTTCCCGAAGGGGAGGGCCCGCTCTCCGAATTTGAGGAAAGCAGGTTTCTGGAGGAGCTCAATGACACCTCGTTTGTCAGTTACTACCTTAGGTCCCTGCATTACCATCTTTCGCTGTTGCAGGTGAATGTATTCGGACCAGAGAACCTGGATGAGTTCCTTCAACTGGACACCACGGCCTTTATCTTTTCCCTGGCCCAGGTCGAACTATTGGAATTCAATGATCAGTTCACTGCCTTTGCCACCATTGACACCACGAATTACAGGGTGGCTTTTCCGCGGACCAACATTGAATTGAGTTCATGGTTTGAATTTACAGAGGTCAACCATGCAGAAAGGCCTGTGGAAGTGCTCTACAGCATGCAGAATACCAGCGATTTCTATGATGGCAGGTTTGTCTACAACGTAATCACCGGAGAGGTGACTTACCGCCGGAACGCTTATCCGCTGGAGGTGCCGGATGTTTACAACCTTGCCTATTTTGCCGGGCAGAAAAATGCCGGTTACATATTTGACCACCTGATGAACCTTTATGTGTCTGAGAAGACCAGGACAGAAAAGCCGCCCAAGGTCTTTTACCAGTACGATCGGGAGCGACATGTGATCCGGCGTGCCTACAACGACCGTTTTATCCGCTTACAGACGGGTCCGCCGGGACCCGAACTGGAGGAAGTGCTGGAGCAGGAATCTGATACACAGGAATCTGATACATTGGATTAGAATCCGTCTCAGGCCGTGCCTTACCTGGGATCGCCCGGCACTGCCCATGCCTTACCTGGGATCGCCCGGCACTGCCCATGCGTTACCGGGAATAAACATTCTTATTGATTGTAGCGTGTAAAGGGGGTGGATTGCTGCTTCGCAAAGTCGCCCTTGAGGAATTTGTAATAGCCTGTAATGGCGATCATGGCCGCATTGTCGGTGCAATATTCAAATTTTGGGATGTACACTTCCCAATTTCCCTTCTCCTGTTCGGCATAAAGGGCTTTCCGGAGGCCCGAGTTTGCCGACACCCCGCCCGCGATGGCAATGTGACGGATGCCCGTCTTTCTGGAGGCTTTGTGAAGTTGCTTCATCAGTACATCGATGATGGTGGCCTGCATCGAGGCCGCAAGGTCCTTTTGGTGTTTTTGGATGAAGTCTTTGTCTTCCTTGAGTTTGTCGCGGACCAGGTACAGGAACGAGGTCTTCAGTCCGCTGAAACTGAAGTCCAGTCCAGGCACCACCGGATGGGGGAATTTGAATGCCGTTGCATTGCCTTCCCTTGCCAGCTTATCAATTACGGGTCCGCCGGGATAAGGCAGTCCCATAATCTTTGCGGCTTTGTCAAATGCTTCACCCGCGGCATCGTCAATGGTTTGTCCGATCAGCTCCATATCAAAATGGTCCCTTACAAGCATGATCTGGGTGTGTCCGCCCGAAACCGTCAGGCAAAGAAACGGGAAGGATGGTGTTTTTTCGTGCGCTGCATCCTCAATGAACAGGGCCAGGATATGTGCCTGCATATGGTTAACCTCGATCAGCGGAATGTTCAGGGCCAGCGCAAATGTTTTGGCAAAAGAGGCACCGACCAACAAGGATCCCAGCAATCCGGGCCCATTGGTAAAAGCAATGGCATTAAGCTGATTTTTATTTACTTTTGCCCTGGACAGGGCATTGTCGATGACCGGCACGATGTTTTGCTGGTGGGCACGGGAAGCAAGTTCGGGCACCACCCCGCCATACTGCTGGTGAACATCCTGATTGGCAATCAGGTTGGCAAGAATTTTGCGGTCTTTGATGATGGCGGCGGAGGTATCATCACAGGAGGACTCTATACCCAGTATGGTTATGCTCATTGCTGCTTGCCGGAATCCAGTATTAAGGGGTTAAGGAGGGACAAAGGTATCAAAAAATCACGGTATATCGTATTGATTCTGTTCGGCTTTCTGGTCGTGTGGCCTGCCTTTGCCTATACCTTGCTTAGAAGTCCGAAGGTCCAGACCTTCCTGGCCCAGCGCACGGCAGCCTACCTTAGCCGGGAGCTGGGAACCACCGTGGAGGTAGGCGGGGTGAATGTGACATTCTTTATGAATATCGTGCTGGAGGACGTTTCCTTGGCGGACCAGCATGGCAAATCGATGGTTTCCGCCCGGCGCATGGTGTTTGATGTTGGCAAGTTTTACCCCCGGAGTGGTTTCGTTTCAGTCAATAAACTTTATTTGCAGGATGCCTCGCTCTCCCTTGCCAGGTATGAACAGGAGGAAAGACTGAATATACAATTCCTGCTTGACTATTTTTCGCCCAGAAGGCCTGCCGGCACAAGGGGGCGTCCCTGGGATGCGGCAATTAAGTCCTTCGAACTGGACAATGCCGGTTTCCGGTATGTGGACCATAACAAGCCGGGGGAAATGCCGGCCTTTGACCGGCACGATTTTTCACTTTCCGGTTTCGACCTGGTCATAACGGACATTTTCCTGGATAGCGGGACCTTGTCATTCGAGCTTGAAAAAATGACGTTCATGGAATCCCATGGTTTTGAGCTGCGCCATTTTTCCGGTTTTTTGGAGGTGGGCCCCCAGCACGCCCGGATAGACAACCTGCTGCTTCGCTCTGAAAAATCTATGGTCTCGACAGACCTGGAGCTTGTTTATGAGGGGCCCGATGCTTTTAATAATTTTTATGAGGATGTTGCCATTGCGCTGAATATAAGCAACTCGCGTATTGATCTGGCTGATGTCGGATATTTCGTGCCAGCACTCTATGGCATGCAGGACCCGGTAACCATTCGGGGGGAGGTTTCAGGAAAACCCTCCCGGATGCGAGGCAATGAGTTCTACCTCTCTTACGGGGACCATTCTGTTTTCAGAGGAAGTTTTCAATTAACGGGACTGCCTGACTTTGAAAATGCCCATATCCAATTCCTGGTGGAGGACCTTCGTACCAATTTATCCGACATCGCCGGGTTCCGCTTTCCCGATCGCAGCCCGCACCGATACCTCCAGCCACTGGAAAATTTGTATGCGCTGGGGGACCTGGCTTTCCGGGGTCGCCTCTCCGGCTATCCCTCCGATCTATCCGCCTCCGGAACGTTTCAAACGGACCTGGGTGAAGTGACCACCAATATTGAGGTGAAAAGGGAAGCTGGTTCACAGATACCTGTGTATAAGGGCAGGCTCAGTTCCCCGGGTTTTGATCTTGGCAAGTTCTTCGGGCAAACTGAATTGCTGGGTGCCATCAGCCTGAATGCAGCGATAGAAGGGGAGGGGATCACCCTGGAAACCCTCGATATGAAGATCAATGGACAGGTGGCTTCAATGGAGTTGTCGGGCTACGAATACAGTAACCTGGTCGTTTCCGGTGCAATCAGTAACCGGATGTTTAACGGAGCCCTGAAGGTGGACGATGGCAATTTGTCCCTGGATTTTCTCGGGATTGTTTCCTTTGAGGAGGCAGAACCGGTCTTTGATTTCAATGCGGTGATCGACCATGCCAACCTGACCCGCTTAAACTTATACCAGCGGGACCCTGATGCGGAGTCTGTAATTAGTGCCAGGCTGTCAATGAATGCCAGTGCCCTGAGCCTTGCAGATTTGCAGGGGCGGCTTGAGGTAATGGATTTGTCCTACGAAGAAAGACCTTCGCCCGAAGATGGAGGATTTGATCCTCGCATCTATACCACGGGACTGATTCGGCTTTCCAGCAGCGCTTCTGAGGACAGACGCCAGGAATTGTTTCTGGAGTCGGATTTTCTGGATGCCCGGCTGAGCGGAATCGTTGCATACGACCGGCTCGGTGCAGCCCTGGAACAGTTTATGGCGGTCTTTATCCCGGCCTACCTGCCAGACGTCCCGAATTCTATAGCAGGCCAGGAAGCCCATCTCGAGCAGGAAGCATTGCTCAATCAGGATTTTTCGCTGCGGGTACACCTAAAAGACCCCGAAGTGCTATCAGAGTTGTTCCTCCCCTGGCTGAGGTTCTCAAGCGATTCCCACCTGCAGCTGGATTTCAACGAAGCAACAAATCAATTTTCATTTACCGGGGAATCAGGGATGTTCACCCTGGCAGGAAACCGTTTTAATGGCTGGAAAATGGACGCCGCAAGATCGGGAAATGCTTTCCTTTTGAACCTTTCAAGCGAAAAGCTGCTTTTTACTGACAGTTTGTTTCTTGACAATGTAGAGCTCCACGGCACCCTGGCCCTGAACGCTTTTCTGCTTGACACCCGTTGGGACTCGGGGAGCAACAGCCGGCAAAATCACGGACATATGGCGCTTCAGGCCAACTTCCCGGAATACAAACATGCCGAGGTCCGCTTCCTGCCTTCCTATGCCATGGTGAATGATTCGCTTTGGCAGGTGAATACCGGCCATGAGATCTTCATCGATTCAGCTATGGTAGAGGTACACAATCTGATGTTTTACAACAACAATCAAAGTGTAACGGCCGACGGGATCCTGGGTCCGGATCCGCAAGACAAGCTGCGAATCGGGTTCAGCGCATTCGATTTTTCCAACCTGGCCATGCTGATCCGGCTCAACAACATGGATTTTGCCGGCGTGCTGGACGGAACGATGGACGTGACTGCCATCTACCAGGCCCCTGGGGTGGAGGCAGAGCTCACCATTCGGGATTTTACGTTTAACAACGAACACCTGGGCGATTTTTCCATTTTCACGGTTTGGGACCATGATGAAGGGGGTTTCAACCTGGCCGCTGAACTGGTTGACCGTGACGGGGACGATACAAACAAACCGCTGCTGGTTTCGGGGTTTATTTACCCGGACAGCGAGGATGAAAATTTTGACCTGGACTTGCTGCTGCAGGACATGAGTCTTTCTGTGTGGAGCAGATACATGGATGGCTTCATACCCGGTTTTCATGGACTGGCCTCGGGCTATCTCCGCATGGAGGGACCCTTTTCCCGGCCCGAAATATCCGGTAAGGTGAAGGGATCGGCAGCCGGCTTCCGGGTGGATTACCTGAACACTGCCTATTCCTTCTCGCATGAAGTGGAGATTGGAAAGGATTTTTTCAGGTTTAATGATTTGTTGTTGTCGGATGCCTTTGGCAATACGGGCCTGGCCAGCGGAATGATCAACCATGATATGTTCAAGGACTTCCATCTGGACTTACAGATACAGCCTGATCGCATGCTGGTGCTCAACACCAACGCAGCCCAGAATGAATTGTATTACGGCAGGGCGTTTGCATCCGGACTGATACATATACATGGACCGGAAGACAACATAACCATGGATGTCAGGGCGCGCACCAGCCGGGGGACCCAGGTATCCCTTCCCCTGAGCTATTCCGGGGAGGTCGCCGAAAACCATTTCATCACCTTCGTGTCAAGGGATACCACGCAAGCCGTCCAGTCTTTTGCTGAAACCCGTGTTGCCGGACTTAATCTGAATTTTGATCTTGAGGTTACACCCGATGCCGAGGTGCAGCTGATCTTTGACTCCCAGATTGGGGACATCATCCGTGGACGGGGAACGGCCAACCTGAATCTGGAGATCAATTCCCTTGGTGCGTTTAATATGTATGGAGAATACCATATCGAGGAAGGGGACTACTTGTTCACCCTTCAAAACCTGATAAACAAACGCTTCCGCATAGAGCAGGGAGGGGTGGTCAGATGGACCGGCGACCCGAACGATGCAGATGTGGATATCAGGGCTACTTATCGTTTGCGGACCAGCCTGTACGATCTTGTGGCGGATGTGGACACCTCGGATGTCTACCGAAGAAGGATGCCGGTAGACTGTGTGCTGATTCTGGAGGATAAACTGTTTAACCCAAGCATCACCTTCGATATCAGCCTGCCCGGGAGCGATGAGGGGACCCGGGACATGGTCGAAAGACTGATCACGACCGAACAGGAGATGAACCGCCAGGTTTTTTCCCTGCTGGTATTAAACCGCTTCCTGCCCACGACGACAGACCAGTACAATACGGCCCTTGGGTACGGGGTGGGGAGCACTTCCTCTGAATTGCTCTCCAACCAGCTCAGCAACTGGTTGTCACAAATAAGCTCGGACTTTGACATCGGGGTGAACTACCGGCCCGGGGATGAGATCAGCAGCCAGGAAGTGGAGGTCGCGTTATCCACCCAGTTGTTTGACGACAGGGTCATTATCGACGGCAACGTAGGAGTAGCCGGGACCCATCCGACGGGAACCCAAAGGGCGAGCAATATTATCGGGGACGTGAATATTGAAGTGAAAATTACGCCGGAAGGGAAGTTCCGGATAAAAGCCTTTAACCGCTCCAACACCTTCGATGTGCTGAATGCGAATTCGCCCTATACGCAGGGTGTCGGACTTTTCTACCGCAAGGAGTTTGACTCCCTGGGTGAGTTGTTCGGACTGGGCAGGCGGCCAGAGTAGCAGGTGGCTAGAATAAATGGCCCAGTTTTTTGCGTTTGGTATCCAGGTATACCTTGCAGTGATCGTTCGTGGGAACGATAATGGGGATGTTCTCGGTGATCTCAATGCCATACCCAATGAGACCGGTTTTCTTTGAGGGGTTGTTCGTGATGAGCCTGATTTTCCGGGCTCCGAGATCACGCAGGATTTGTGCCCCGATCCCATAGTCCCGTTCATCGGCCTTGAACCCCAACTCTATATTGGCTTCCACGGTGTCCATTCCCTGCTCCTGCAGGTGGTAGGCCTTTAACTTGTTCAGCAGTCCGATTCCCCTGCCTTCCTGGTTCATGTACAACACCACACCACGGCCCTCTTCCTCGACCATTTGCATGGCCTTGTGCAGCTGACCGCCGCAATCGCATTTGCAGGACCCGAATATATCACCGGTAACGCAGGACGAATGCACACGCACCATCACCTCGTCTTCCGGAGACCAGGAACCCTTGGTCAAAGCCAGGTGGATCTTCTCGTTGGTGGTCTGACGGTAAGCGGCAAGTTTGAACGATCCCCATTCGGTGGGCAGGTCCACCGTAATTTCCCTGGCTATCAGGCTTTCATTCTTGATGCGATACGCAATAAGGTCTTCTATCGAGATAATCTTCAGTTCAAAACGCTCAGCGATATCAAAAAGCTCTGGCAGACGGGCCATGGTGCCATCCTCGTTCATGATCTCTACCAACACACCGGCAGGTTCCAGCCCGGCCAGTCTGGCCAGGTCTATGGATGCTTCGGTATGCCCGGCCCGCTGCAACACACCACCTTCGCGTGCCCGGAGTGGAAAAATATGTCCCGGCCTTCCCAATTCCTCGGGTTTGGTGTTGGAGTCGGCAAGTGCCTTAACGGTTTTTGACCGGTCGGAAGCGGAGATACCGGTGGTGCATCCATGTCCTTTGAGATCGATGGATACGGTAAACGGGGTGTCGTGCAGGGAGGTGTTCTTGGGAACCATCAGCTCCAGGTCGAGCTGCTCGCAGCGCTGCCGGGTGATGGGTGCACAGATCAAACCCCTTCCATGGGTGGCCATAAAATTGATGATCTCCGGCGTGATGGCTTCGGCTGCGGCAATGAAGTCGCCCTCGTTCTCCCGGTGCTCGTCATCCACCACGATGACTACCTTCCCGTCACGAATATCTGCAATGGCTTCCTCTATGGTGTTTAATTTTTTTTTCATTTTTTAAGGCATTGACACCCAATCATGGTTTAGCCTGTGATGACCGCTTCCAGCCGGGAGCAAACAATGCTCCACTGAAATTTGCCGGTTACATACCGGTGGCCACCATCCGCTATTTTCTGGCGGTATGCGGTGTCGTTTAACAAAGATATGATAAGTTGTGCATAGTTCTCCGGGTCAGAGCCGATCAACACCTCACTCCCTTCTTCAGCCCCGAGGGCTTTGTTTGCGAGGTGGGAGGTGATGCAAGGCAATCCCATGGCCATGGCCTCCAGAACTTTATTCTGCAATCCGGTCCCAATCTGCATTGGTGCCACGAATACCCTGGACTGGTTATAGTAAATGCGCATGTCATCCACCCATCCGGTCACCTCCACGCGCTCGGAGGCCAGTCCGTAAACCGACTGGGCCGGGTTGGCCCCCGCAATCACCACCTTTACACCGGGAAGTTCCTGCCAGACAAATGGCATGATCTGATTGACAAGGAAAAGCGCCCCATTGATATTTGGAGGATAACCCATGTTGCCGCTAAAGATTACATCATGGGATTTTTCCTGCTTCATGGGTCGGAAATACGAGAAATCAACCCCGTTGGGAATCACAGTAATCTCCTCCCTTTTTGGGTGGGGAATCAGCTTTTGGTCGGGAATGGAAATGATCGTTTTTTTCTGGAAACAATCGAATATGTCGTGTTCGTATTTCTTTACCCTCTGGAACTCCATCCTTAGCAGGAACTTCAGGTACCAGGGCCCCACCACCAGCCTGCGGAATAGCCCCTGTGAAAAAACATCCTGGTAGTCTAGGGTTTTATCCAGGTCCCGCAAGTCCTTAACGTATTCTGCCGTACGTATCAGCTGGCAGAATAAATGGTCTGGCTTGTGCTCATCCAGCAGTGCATGGATCTTTTTCTGGATCCGCAGGCTGAAGAAATAGGCGACCTGGAATGGCTTGCCGGTAAAGAAATTGCGGAGCAGCCGCAAAAGAATAAGAGGTTTTGAGATCCTGAAAATATGCAGGCTGCTTACATAGGGCTGCAGTACCTCCCTGGCCTTTTTGTGAACAGATGTATCACTCAGGGCGCATAGGACGATGTCATGGGTTTTGGACAACTCCCGGATCTGGTAAAAAGCCCGCAGTTTATCCCCCTTTTCAATCGGATAGGGCACCCTTGAAAGCAATACAAATATTTTTTTCCTCAAACCTCAGCCTGGAATTTTGGGCAAAGGTAATTATTAAAATGCTCATCCGGTGCCAATGTCACGGTAAAACTTGATCAGCTTTTTAATGATGTGCTCTGTACGGAAATGCCCGATTGCAAACTCCCTTGCCTGGCGGGCGACCTGTGTGGCGGATTCTGGGTTTTCAAAGCAGTGCAGGATCCATTGGGCCATCTGTTCCGGTCCGTCTGCAAGAAAAAGATGCTCCCCGTGCCGGCACGGGATGCCTTCCGCCCCGATCCTGGTGGAAACAATGGGCCTGGCAGCCGCCATGCCTTCAATGATCTTAACCCGCATGCCCCCACCTGAGAGTAGGGGGACCACCATCACGTGCTTGGAGAGGGCAAATGCAATGGCGTCGGGAACTTCGCCAATCACCCGGACACTTTCTGAGGCAAACCGGTGAAAGGAGGGTGGCATGCGTTTCCCTGCCAGGTAAAATTTCAGCCCCGGCATCCGGCTGACCACTTTTGGCCAGACCTGCTGCAGGAACCATTTGATTCCTTCCTGGTTTGGCCGCCAGTCCATACTCCCAAGATGGAAAACGCTTGCGGCTTCAGGCTCCGGCAACGGATCGGGAACTTCCAGATCGGGCATGCCAACTGGAATGACCGTCGCAGGTCCCTTGAATCCCAGGCTTAAAAAATACTGCTCGTCCACCGGAGAAATGGCCGCCAGTCCGTCTACCTGATGAATTACCCTTTTTTCGTAAGCTTCAAGCCGGCGTGCCAGCAACTGAAGGTATTGCCTCCTGAGCGGTGTGCGGCAAGCTGCCGCCATTCGCCTCCAGATGAAATGTTCAATGTTATGCGCCCTGTAAACGACCGGCGCTTTTGAGAATTGCCTGATCACCGGCAGAAAGGGGGTCAGGTACAAACCTTCCAACTGTATGATGTCGAATGTTTGCCGTTGCAAGACTTCCTTCAGTTTTTGCTCCATGGCGCGGCTTCTGAAACGCTCCACGTTGTAAGACCTGCTGGTAAACAGGTTTCGGAAGGCTGGCCAGAGTCGGATTTTTGTGTTGATTGGAATGGCCTCGAATTCCGTTGCTTTTAAATAATCTGCAGGCAAGCGGGAAAGATCCGGCATCTGATGCTCCGGGGCAACTGCCAGCACCTTGACCTGTATTCCCTCTTCCAACAGTCCCACGGTGACCTGGTGCATGGCTATGGACCCTCCATCCGACGGAGGGAAAGGGACCCTGTGGCATAATTGAAGAACCCGCATGCTGCCTAGCTCCCCCTTTTTAAAAACACAAAAAAACGTTCAAACCGTCTTACGTAGCTGTCTATATCCAGCAGGCTGGAGTCGGTGGTGGCCTTGATGGTCAAAAGGATGCCGACGGGCAGCAGCAGGAAGGGCGCGATCCACATTCCCTGCCAGGCCTCCAATACGCCTTCCCTGGCAAATTTTTCACCCGTAATCGAGACCACATGGAACACCACAAAAAACAATACCGAAACCACCATGGGCAATCCGAATCCGCCCTTGCGAATAATCGCTCCCAGTGGGGCGCCGATCATGAACAATACGATGCAGGCGAAAGACAGGGTGAATTTCCGGTGGAATTCAATCTGGTAGCGGGCCAGGGTCCTCTTTCGGTAGCGGAACTCCTCATGAGAAAATCCGGTATGGTCCTTGTTTGAACGGACCAGCTCCATGGCCTGGTTGATTACCATGGTCTCCAGTGCTTGATGCTGTTCGCTGCTCCTGAGGTTAATCATTCGCCTGTCACCCGGCGGCAAGCCTGCAATGTCGGCGGAGTCGATCCGTCCGAAAAAGTTCAGCCGGGACCTGTAGGAATGGATGAACTGTGATTTTTTCTCATCCAGAGCAGTAGACAGGGTGTCTTCATAATAGATCAGCTGGCTGAGGTTCATCATGCGGAAATTGCTCTTAAACAGCTCCTCGTCCGTTCTGCGAAGGTCAAAGGAACTCAGGTCGAATTTTCGCGTCTGCTCCTCAAAATAAGTGCGTTGGAATGGTTTTGCAGGGTCCTGGGGATTGTCACCGGTTTCCTGGTAGTTCACCCCGTTATAAAGTGTAAGCACTAGTTGCCGTCCGTCCGGGGTCATCGCCATGGTACCCCATTCAGCCGTGGAGAGATTGATGTTGCCCCGGCGTTCTGTATGGTCGTAAATCTTGATGCCGTATAGCGTTTGTCCGTCCGCCCCCTTGTCACTGACCCGGATCACAAAATTGTCGATTCCCTTGTAGTATACCCCCTCCGTCAAGTTGAAGGCTGGCCTGTGGTGGCGTACATCGTAGAGCAGTGACAAGCCTTTCAGGTTGGCAACCGGAAGCACGTTGTTGGAGAAATAAAAAGCGGCCAACACCAGAAATGCCGAAACCATGACCAGGGGCCACATGATCTTGTTGAGTGAGATGCCGGCAGATTTGAATGCGACCAGTTCATAGTGTTCCCCCAGGGCACCCATGGTCATGATGGACGATAAAAGCACGGCCAGCGGAAGTGCCAGTGGGACAAATCCGGCAGACATGTAAAACAGCAGCTCTCCGAGGACATACCACTCCAGTCCCTTTCCGACCAGGTCATCTATATACTTCCACAGGAATTGCATCAACAGGATGAACATGGCAATGAAGAAGGTCGCCACGAATGGTCCGATGTAAGATGAAAGTACAAGTTTGTGGAGCTTCTTCATATGGAGTCAAGGCTATGCAAATATAAAAAATCCACAGAGGCTTTATACCTTAGCCGATCTTTTATTATATTAAGCCACTAATTCGCGGACCAGATTGTGGCACGCATTCGCGGACCGGAGTATGGCACGCATTCGCAGATCAAGGTCATAGGATCTGTTCCTGAGGCAAGGCAAAGCACTATGGAGAAGGCAGCAATCAAAAAGGGTATGGAAAGCAGGGCGGGACGAATGCTGCTGCTGGCAGCAGCGTTCGCCTGCCTGTTGCCTGCCTGTTCTGTCTATTATTTCCCACATCATGCCCATTCCGATATCCATGAATTCCAGATGCTTGAGATCAATGGCATCAGGCAGGCCGTATTGGTGAGAGGCAATGATGTGTCCAACCCGGTATTGGTGTATCTGCATGGCGGACCCGGTTTTCCGCTGTTTCCCTTCGAGCCGGCAGGTGAAACCATGCAGCGACTGGAGGAGGACTTTACCTTGGTGTACTGGGAGCAGCGTGGAACGGGTAAATCCTTCAGCAGGGGAATTCCTTCCCAATCCATGTCGATCGACCAATTTGTGGAAGATGCACGCGTGGTCACCGCCTTTGCCCTGGAGTTGACCGGACAGGAAAGGGCCTTTGTATGGGGACATTCCTGGGGGAGCGGTATAGGTGTGCTGCTGGCTGCCCGCTATCCGGAGCTCATCGAAGCCTATATCTCGACCGGACAAAGTGTGAATCCCTTCCTGAACGAACGCATCGGCTTGGAGTTTGTCAGGGAGCGTGCCCTTCAGGAAAACAACCGCAGGGCACTCAGGCAACTGGAGTGGATTGACACCATACCCGATAATTACACCCTGGCAGATGCCCTGACAATCAGGCGCTGGGTTTACCGTTTTGGGGGGGTCGTCAGGGAAAGCACCCACGAAAGGCCATATGTGGACCTGCAGGAGATTGCGGACATGCTGACAGCTCCCGAGTACAGCATTGGCGAGCGTATCAACCTGATCCTCTCCCCACTTTATTCTGTGGGAAAACTCTGGGACGAGATAAAAAAAATGGACCTGAACCGGGATGCACCCCGGGTCGAGGTTCCGGTGTACTTCTTACTTGGCCGGCACGATGTGATCGTCTCCTCAGCGCTGGCAGCAGCATATTTTGAGGAATTGCAGGCAACGGCAGGGAAAACCCTCCACTGGTTCGAACATTCTGCCCACCGACCGCAAAAGGAGGAAAGGGAGAAGTTCCTGGAGATCATGAAAGAGATCCGGGAAAGCTACTTCAGGCAAGCCGGGAATTAATGCGCCCCACCTTGATGTGCCTCACCGTGATGTGACCCGGCGTAATGTGACCCGCCGTGATGTGACCCGCCGTGATGTGACCCGCCCTGGCTTTCGTCCCTTCTGATCACCGTCGCCGAAGCCTGTGCCGAAGGCATTAGTAACAGATCATCCACGTTGACATGGCCGGGCATGTCGATTGCAAACTTAACCGCCACTGCCACGTCCTCCCCGCTCAGGGGCCGGAATCCACTGTACACGCCTTTGGCCTTCTGTGCATCCCCATGGAACCTGACCAGGCTAAACTCGGTCTCGACTGCGCCGGGACTGACCTGGCTGACCCGGATGCCATAAGGCAGCAGGTCCAGCCGCATTCCCTTGGTGAGGGAACTTACCGCATGCTTGGTGGCACAATAAACGTTGCCGTTGGGGTAGGTTTCCCTTCCTGCGATGGAGCCAATGTTGATGATCTGTCCCTGCCCGCGTTCTATCATAAGTGGTATCACGGCCCGGCTGACATACAACAATCCTTTTACATTGGTGTCAATCATCTGGTCCCACTCCCCGGGATCTCCTCCGTCAATGCCTGACAAGCCCAGTGCCAGACCGGCATTGTTTATCAGCACGTCGATGTTTTTCCAGCCGGAAGGCAGCTTGCTGATGCCGGTTTCTACTGCGGCCCGGTCCCTTACATCCATACCCAGAAAATGGACCCCGCCGGCCCCCGCTTTTTTCAGTTCTTTACTGAGCCGCTCAAGGCGATCCAATCGCCTGCCGGTCAGAACAAGGCGGTGGCCATCCACTGCCAGCAGCCTGGCGCAGGCTTCGCCGATGCCACTGCTGGCCCCGGTAATCATGATGGTTTTTGTCATAAAGCAATTTCAATAGATACGTTGTACCTGCAATCCCCATTGCCCCGGAAAGCCCGGGAACGGGTTGCCGTCCACAAATTAGTTGAATAAACCTCCCCAAATTTAATTGATTATTGGGAAAGAAATGTTTCTCAGGCAGCGGGATGTTACGTATTTTTGCCGATAACCTTATGCCATTAAAGATATGGACCATTTGACAAGTACCTCGATTCCAGGAATGGAAACCGCAGCCAAACTCGGGATATTACCGGAAGAATACGATGCCATAGTGGAATACCTGGGGCGTAAACCCAATTTTACGGAACTGAGCGTGTACTCGGTGATGTGGTCGGAACATTGTTCCTATAAGAACTCCATTAAATGGCTCAAAACGCTCCCTCGTAAAGGTCCCCATCTGCTGGCGGAGGCAGGGGATGAGAATGCGGGTCTGGTGGACCTTGGAGACGGCATTGCCTGTGCGTTCAAGATCGAGTCACACAACCATCCATCTGCATTGGAACCATACCAGGGCGCTGCCACCGGTGTAGGGGGAATCAACCGCGATATATTCACGATGGGCGCCCGGCCGATCGCACAGCTGAACTCCCTGCGTTTCGGCAATCCGGCGCTCGAGCGTACCAAATGGTTGCTAAAGGGTGTCGTGAAAGGGATCGGTGACTATGGCAATGCATTTGGAGTTCCGGTGGTGGCCGGAGAAGTGTTTTTTGACGATTGTTACAATACCAACCCCCTGGTAAATGCCATGTCGGTCGGCGTGGTAAAAACCGGGAATACGATATCCGCCATTTCTTACGGCAAGGGCAACCCCGTGTTTATTGTCGGATCGTCTACCGGGAAAGACGGGATCCATGGTGCCACCTTTGCCTCGGAAGACATTACCGAAGCATCGGCCGAAAAGATTCCTGCCGTGCAGGTCGGCGACCCTTTCCAGGAAAAACTATTGCTGGAGGCCAGCCTTGAAGTAATCAAGACCGGTGCCGTGGTCGGCATGCAGGATATGGGAGCGGCCGGAATCACCTGTTCGACCAGTGAAATGTCTGCCAAAGGCAAGCACGGCATGGTCATTCACCTCGACAAAGTGCCCATGAGGCAGAAAGACATGCAGCCATTCGAGATCCTGCTCAGTGAATCCCAGGAGCGCATGCTGGTGGTGGTGGAAAAGGGCCGGGAAAAGGAAGTAGAGGCCGTTTTTGAGAAGTGGGACCTGAACTGTGTGCAGATCGGGGAGGTGATAGAAGGGGACATCCTCAGGTATTATATGCATGGGGAACTGGTTGCCGAGGTGCCGGCCGACAGCCTGGTTTTGGGTGGCGGTGCGCCGGTATACGAACGGGAATATACAGAACCATCCTACTATAAGGAAAAAGACAAATTCCACATGGACCAGGTTCCGTTGCCTGAAGATTTGCCTGCCGCCGCAAAGGCGCTGCTGTCCCATCCGAATATCGCATCAAAGAATTGGGTTATAGAACAATATGATACCATGGTGGGCACCAAGAATATGAGTACCAATGTATTGTCGGATGCTGCAGTGGTGAACCTGAAAGGGACCCGCAAGGCGCTGGCCCTGACTGTGGACTGCAATTCCCGCTACGTGCATGCTGATCCGGATATCGGCTGTGCCATTGCCGTGGCCGAAGCCGCACGCAATATCGTATGTGCAGGAGGGGAGCCTTCTGCCATCACCAATTGCCTGAATTTTGGAAATCCTTACAACCCTGAGGTTTACTGGCAGTTCGTCGGTGCCATCAAAGGCATGAGCCGCGCCTGCCTGCGTTTTGAAACCCCTGTCACCGGCGGAAATGTTAGCTTCTACAACCAGGCTTCCTCGGGTGACAGCTCCGAACCGGTATTCCCTACTCCGGTAATCGGCATGATGGGGGTGCTGCCTGACAAGGACCTGCAGACCGGCATTGCATTCAGGAAGGAGGGAGACCTGGTCTTTCTGATCGGCAGCTCAAGGAACGACATCAATTGTTCGGAATATCTTTACAGCTACCACAAGGTGAAACTTTCCCCGCCCCCGTATTTTGACCTGGAGGAAGAATACCAGGTGCACCAGGCGGTGAAGGAGCTGATCCGGTCGGGCTTGCTGCAGAGCGCACATGACGTGGCCGACGGTGGTTTGTTCGTGACCTTATTCGAAAAGGCAGTGGCGGGGAACCTGGGTTGTACCATTGACTGCGACCACGAAATCCGCAAGGATGCTTTCCTGTTCGGGGAAGCCCAGGGCAGGGTGGTGGTCAGTGTCCGGCCTGAAGACCAGGGTGCGTTTGCGGAGATGCTTTCCCAAACCGATGTGGAATTCTCGTTGCTTGGAGAGGTTGGCGGACAGGAGATTTTGATTGACGGGGAAAGCTTCGGGAGCCTGGAGCAGCTGAATAAGATCCATACCGGGACATTCCCCGCGATTTTGGGGGAATAACAGGAAAGTTTACCGAAAGACGGTATGCCAAATAAGTCTCATTTAGTGAATTCACGGATGTATATTCCGCAAAGGAGCGCAATCGCCTTTGCCTGGGCTTGCGCCTTCGCCTGGGCTCGCGCCTGCGCTTGCGCCCGTATGTCTTTGATCCTTATTGTTTCCCTGTTGTTGGCTTCCTCCTGTGGAGGCCGGCTTGGGGATATGGAGGGGAAAACGGTGTTCCGTTACAATGAAGCCGGCAACATTACCTCCCTTGATCCGCTTTATGCCCGCAATCAGGCGAATATCTGGGCCGTTTCACAATTATTCAGCAGCCTTGTGGAACTGGACGAAGACCTGGCGATCCGACCATCCATTGCTGAGCGGTGGGAGATATCCGGGGACGGGCGGACTTACTCTTTCACGCTGCGAGGGGATGTGTTCTTTCACGACAATGAATGCTTCCCCGGGGGGGAGGGAAGGAAAGTGGTGGCCGGGGATTTTGTGTACAGCCTTTCCCGCCTGACAGACCCTGCCCTCAACGCTCCGGGTGCATGGGTGATGAACCAGGTCGCAAGCCTGGAAGATGGCCGCCCGGACATCCATGCACCAAATGATTCCACACTGGTCATCCACCTGCAGCAGGCATTCCCCCCTTTCCTCGGATTGTTGAGCATGCAGTATTGTGCTGCCGTTCCGAAAGAAGCGGTGGAATATTATGGTACAGATTTCCGCAGGAATCCGGTCGGGGCCGGTCCATTCCGATTCCAATACTGGAAAGAAGGGGTGAAGCTGGTTTTCAGGAAAAACAACCGGTATTTTGAGTTTGAGGATGGAGAGCGCCTGCCGCACTTGGATGCAGTGGCCATCAGCTTCATCATTGACCGGCAGACGGCTTTCCTTGAGTTCGTCAAGGGAGAATTGGACTTCCTTTCCGGGGTGGATGCCAGTTATAAGGACGAACTGCTGACCCCTGCCGGAGAGCTGCAGCCCAAATACCGGGAACGCTTTCAAAAGATCTCCATGCCATTTTTGAACACGGAGTATCTTGGCATCCTGGTAAGGGAGGATGGGCTGCCGGCTGACTGGCCATTGCGGGAGGCGAAGCTGCGCCAGGCCATCAACTTTGGCTTTGACAGGGAAAAAATGCTCCGTTTTCTGCGTAACAATATCGGCACCCCTGCACATGCAGGCTTTGTACCTGTCGGGATGCCCGGCTTTACTGAAAACACCGGCGGTTTTGGTTTTGATCCGGAAAGGGCAAGGCAGCTGCTGGTGGAGGCAGGATATCCCGGAGGCAGCGGACTGCCTGCCATCACACTTCTGACCAACCAGGCCTATCAGGATATTGCACAGTATATACAGTTTGAATTGTCACGTATTGGGATGCAAGTAGGCATCGATGTAATGCCGCCTGCCACGCTAAGGGAGATGATGGCCAAAGGGGAGGCCCGATTTTTCCGTGCTTCCTGGATTGCCGATTATCCGGATGCCGAAAATTACCTGGCCCTGTTCTACAGTCAGAACAAGTCCCCGGCCGGACCCAATTATACCCACTTTTCCCACCCGGAATACGACCGCCTGTATGAGCAGTCTCTCAGCATTACAAACGACAGCCTGCGGTTTGACATTTACCGGCGCCTGGACAGCATGTTGATCCAGCATGCCCCGGTCGTGCCCCTGTTCTATGACCAATCGGTCAGGTTCGTGCCCCATACGGTGCAGCACCTGGGGAACAACCCGTTGAACCATCTGGATCTGAGAAGGGTCAGGGTTTCTGCCGGGGAGTAAGGAGGCGGGCTACCTCAGGAGGCATACCAGTCACACCAGGTCGTGGGCCATCCAGAGGCGTACTAGCCACACCAGGTAACGGACCAGCCTGGTCAGTCCACACGGATCCGGAGCCCGTCATAAGCCAAAAAAATACCTTCAGGCAAGTCTTTCTGAATGGACTGGTGAAGCCCCATCTGGTGGCTGATGTGGGTCAGGTAGGCTTTTTCGGGTTTGAGGTATTGAAGCAGCTCCACTGCCTCGCTGAGGTTGAAGTGGGAATGGTGTTTTTCCTTGCGGAGGGCATTCAGTATAATCAACTTGGATCCCTTCATTTTTTCTATTTCTCCGGACTCGATCATGCTGGCATCTGTCAGGTAGGAGAAGTCCCCCGTGCGAAAACCCACCACCGGCATTTTCTGATGCATGGCTTCGATCGGGACAAAGTGAAAGTCGCCGACCTGAAATGGCTCTTCTGAGAGTTGATGCAGGTTGATATCGGGAGAACCCGGGTATTTGTCATCCCCAAACGCATAAGGGAACTCCCTCTGAATGGATTCCTGCACCCCGGACCTGGCATAAATGTCCATATGCTTTTTCTGCACCCAATTAAAAGCCCTCACATCATCGAGTCCGCCAGTATGGTCCTTGTGCCCGTGGGTGATCAGCACGGCATCCAGCCGCCGTACATTGTGGGCAATCATCTGCTGCCTGAAATCCGGTCCGGCATCAATGACCACTTGGGTGGTCTTGCTGCTTAACATGGCGGATGTGCGCAATCTTTTGTCGTACGGGTCTTCGCTCATGCAGACTTCGCAACGGCAAGCGATGACCGGTACCCCTTGCGATGTGCCCGTACCAAGTATCGTGACCTCCATATTCCTCAGGGCTTTTAACAAAGATATGAATTTAAAGTTTTAATTACCTTTGTTGTCCGGCGACAGACTGCGCCGGGAAATTGGATTGAACCAAATGCGATTATATTTATGGAAGACTTGTTTCATTCCATTCAGCCCGAAGAGGTGCAGGACAATTTGTTCAAGCTGATTGGGACCGACTGGATGCTGATTTGTGCCGGCAAGCCCGGACATTACAATATGATGACCGCCAGCTGGGGATGTGCCGGTGTATTATGGAAAAAACCCGTGGCAGTGGTATTTGTCAGGCCCCAGCGCCATACCTTCCTGTTTATTGAGGAAAACCCCAGGTTTACATTGAATTTTTTCGGGGAAGAACACCGGGAAACCCTGAACCTTTGCGGCACCAGGTCAGGTAGGGATATTGACAAGATGAACATCCCAGGCTTAAAAGCTGTGGAAACACCGTCGGAAGGTCTTGTGTTCGCGCAGGCCCGCCTGGCGCTGGAATGCAGAAAAATATACTACGACGACATCAAGCCGGAGTTCTTTATGTCGTTCGATCAGGAGAAGATATACCCACAAAAGGATTACCATCGTTTTTTCATCGGTGAGATAAACAAGGTCTGGAAAAGAAAATAACCAAGGTTTCAAGATTCAACGACAGTGAGTGTGCTAAAGTGGATCAGGGAAAAGATGCGCAGCTACTTCTTCAGGGTGGAGGTGAGCAAGCGCAGACGGGACAAGACGGTAATGGGATTGGATGAATCCCGTGTGGTCGGGATCATTTTTGATGCCAGCGAATCGGCCGACTACAGCCACGTTGTTTCCCTGGTCTCCAGCTTGCGTGAAAGCGGAAAAAAGGTCAGGGGAATGGGATTTATCCGACAAAAACAAAAACCGGCATTTATATTTGACCAGATCCACTTCTCTTTTTGCCAGGCCAGGGATTTTTCCTGGAACCTGAAACTCAAAACCCCGGCTTTGGTGGAGTTTACCGAGACGGAGATGGATTTGTTGCTGGATCTTTCACCATCCGGCTTGTTTTTTCCAAAATACCTGGCAGCCATGACCAATGCAAGGTACAAGGTGGGAAATTATCACCCCGACCAGGTGGAGATCTACGATATGATGATACAGGAAAAAGAACCATTTGACCTGAAGGAGTTCATCGACCATTGTTTGCAATATTTGAAAATCATTAAAAAGCCCGTATCTCATGCATGAAAAACTTAGGGGAACCGGGACCGCCATTGTCACCCCATTTCATAAAGAAGGCAACATCGACTTTAAGTCATTCGAGGGACTGATTGAATACCAGATCAGCAATAAGATTGATTACCTTGTGTTCATGGGTACCACAGGAGAGGCCGTCACACTCAACAAGGATGAGCGCCGCGCCGTGATAAACCTGGCCGTGGAGATTGTAGACAACAGGGTGCCTGTGGTGGTGGGGATAGGGGGCAGCAACACCCAGGAGATTGAGAATACCATCAGGGAGACCCCCTTTGACGGGATCGATGCCGTTTTGTCCGTCAGCCCCTATTACAACAAGCCCCAGCAAAAAGGAATCTTTTACCATTACAAGGCCATTGCCTCGCTTTGTCCCGTGCCGGTCATCATATACAATGTCCCGGGGCGGACCGGCTCCAATATTGCTTCCGAGACCACCCTCCGGATCGCTCACGAACTCAGCAACGTGATCGGCATCAAGGAAGCCTCTCACGACCTGGCGCAGTGTGCCCGAATCATCAAGGACAGACCGGAAGGCTTCCTGGTGATTTCCGGAAATGATGACATCGCCCTGCCGTTCATGGCGCTGGGCGGGGATGGCGTAATCTCGGTAATCGCCAATGCCTATCCGCGGGAGTTTTCACAAATGGTGCGTTATTGCCTGGTGGATGAGTTTGAAAAGGCACGGGGTATCCACAACCAGCTGCTGGATATCATTGAAGCCATTTACGCCGATGGCAGCCCGTCTGGTGTGAAGTCGGTGTTGGCCATGAAGGGCCTCTGCCAGAATGCATTGCGGCTGCCTCTGGTAAAGATAAACAAAGCCCTCAGCAACCAGATCTCAAACCTGCTGGCTGAAATGAAACCTGGAAAATATTCTTCCCGCATCTGATTGCGCGGCAGCGCAAGACCTTTTTGCCATGCTAGCGAAAAAAAGCCTGATCCTACTGTTCCTTCTGCCGCTGGCACCGCTTTATGGCAGTGCTCCTGACAGCCTGGTGCAGCAGAGGCTCCTGGATAGGGGGGAGGTTTATATTTCTTTTGAAAGGCCTGATTCAGAAATCCTTGCACATATCCTGGCCGGTGTTTCACTGGATAAAATGGATGGAGACTCTGTCCATGTTTATGCGAACCGCCGGGGCTATGACTGGTTTCTGGAAAGCGGACTGCCATTCCGATTGCTGGATCCGCCCGGTAAGGTGGATTTTGACCTGCGAATGAAGGGTCCGGAAGTGCTGAAGTCAGGAGAGCTGCCACAGGAGTGGAATTTCTATCCGACCTATGAGGGCTACCTGCAGATCATGGAAGATTTTGAAAAGGCGTACCCGGATCTGTGCCAGTTGGTTAGTATCGGGAAGTCTGTCATGGGCAGGGAATTGATGTTTGCGCGCATTTCCGCTCCGGACAATGATGGCAAGCTGGTGCCCCGTTTTATGTATACCTCCACCATACACGGGGATGAAACGGCAGGCTTTGTTCTTTCCCTTCGCCTGATCCATCACCTGCTTGAACAGTATGGCAAGGATGAACGCATTACCAGGCTGCTTGAGGAGGCCGAGATCTGGATCAGCCCAAACGAGAATCCCGATGGCACCTATCGGAATGACAACAGCACCGTTTACGGGGCTACCCGCGGCAATATAAACGGAGTGGATCTGAACCGCAACTATCCCAATCCGGTGCGGGACCCCTTTGATGAGATGCAGAAAGAGACTTCCGTGATGATCCAGTTCGTGGATACGATGGACTTTGTCATGTCGGCCAATATGCACGGAGGCATCGAACTGGTGAACTACCCGTTTGACAGCTGGATTTCCTCCCAGAACAGGCATGCCGACCACCACTGGTGGCAGTTTGTGCTGCAGGAATATGTCGATACCGTTCACCAATATTCCCCACCTGGCTATATGACCGGACGGGGAACGGGACTGACCCACGGGGGTGATTGGTATGTGGTTTATGGAAGCCGCCAGGATTATTTGAACTACTATCTCAGCTGCCGGGAATTCACATTGGAGCTGAGCAACCAGAAGATCCCCAACCCATCCCAGCTTCCCGTGCTTTGGGAAAATAATTACCGTTCCCTGATCAATTACATATGGCAGTCAACATACGGCCTTTCAGGTTTGGTCAGTGATGCCGTCAGCGAAGAGCCCCTGCCGGCTATGCTGCGGCTCCCGGGCCATGACAAGGACAATTCAGAGGTGCAGACCAGGCCAGTCAGTGGCTTTTTTCAGCGACCACTTCTGGAAGGGCAGTACGACTTGCTGGTAAGCGCAGCAGGATACCCGGATGTGCTATACGCAGACTTGCAGGTGTGGAACCATGAGACCCTATGGCTGGACATTCAAATGGGAAGGCTTTCCTTTGACCCGCTGGCCCTGGATTTTGAACCAGTCCAGGTGAACGGCAGTTCACAGCTAGCCCTGATTGTTAGCAATCCCGGCAATGAAGGCGTCGAGGTCAGTCTGGATGGGATTGGTGGCGATGCCGGCTTTTCCATTGGCGTCCCGGCAAAGTCTGGCTTCCCGGCAAAGTCTGGCTTCACGGCCAAGTCGTTAAACTTTTTTCTTGCACCCGGTGAATCCCGGTCGGTGCCAATTTTGTTCAGCCCCACGGGTATTGGGGATTACGAGGCTGTGTTGCAGATCGGTTCAGATCCCGGTGACGGATCGAAAATACTGATTCCCTTGCTGGGGATGGGCATACAGTCTACTTCAGTGGATCCGGAACCCCAGCTTTCCGGCAGGCCCCTGCTTTTTCCGAATCCCTTCCATGACCAGGCCATGCTGCGCATTGATCTTCCATCGCCCGGGAAGGTCCGGGCCGAACTTTTTGATTTGCAGGGACGGCTGGTACAAACTTTATTTGTCGGACAATTGGATGCAGGAATGCAGGAGGTGGCAATGCTTTCAGGAAGTGCAGGTCTGGTTCCCGGCCTCTACATTTTACGGGTAACCACTCCGCAGGCCGCCTACCATTTGAATGTGGTGAGGATCGCATCAGATTGATTTGATCCCTGGCCAGCGTAGTTTGATCCCCACCAGCCCAATTTGATCCCCAACTCTAAAAAAATCATAAAATTCAGGCATTTTATCTGATGCACGTTAAACGATGCGTTTAAGGAGGTATCTAAGGGTTATACTCAGCTGAAATTATCAATTTTCTAATTCCATCCTTGATGAATCGTCTTTTCTTTTTCATAAGCCTTCTCGTTTTTTCCATATCCCTTTCTGCGCAGCCTGGCGGGCAAAGGCCCGGCGGGCAAACCGGGCAGCGTCAGTCAGGCGACCAGGCAGAGGTCCTGGTCTCAGGATACGTGAAGGACAGCTCAGACAACACCTCCCTGCCTGGCGCCCACGTTTCACTGATGCATTTTCGGGACTCTACCAGGGTATATCGGGCCACCACCGATCCTGATGGCAAATTTTCAATAAGGGTTTTACGGGGCAGGTATTATATTGGAGCGAGCTTTGTGGGTTACCAGTCGTTGGTACTTGCCGAACCCATTGCCGCCAACCAGGCAGAGAACGTAGTGGAGGACCTGAAACTGACCCCTGGTTCATTGCTCGACGAGGTGCAGATCACCGGTGAACGCCCCAGCGTTTTGGTCCGCGGCGATACATTGGACTTTGATGCACGGGCCTTCCGCTTGAATCCCGACGCCAGTGCAGAGGACCTGATCCGCCGTATGGCGGGGATTACCGTCCAGGATGGGGCAGTCACCGCACAGGGTGAGGAGGTTCGCCGGGTATTCGTAGACGGAAGGGAATTCTTTGGGGATGACCCCTCCATCGCCCTGCGTAACCTGCCAGCAGAGGTCATCGAACGCATCGAAGTGTACGACCAGATGAGCGACCAGTCGGAGTTGACGGGATTTGACGATGGGGAAAGGAGCAAGACCATCAATATCGTGACCCGGCTGGATACTAGAAGTGGTCAGTTTGGCCGGGCATATTCCGGGTACGGAGCGGATGAGCGCTACCAGGCCGGACTGGTCACGAACATCTTCCACAACGATGCACGGATCTCCATCCTGGGAATGACCAACAACATCAACGAACAGAATTTCACCCGGGAGGACTTCCAAAGCTTCTTCGGTGGAGGTGCACGCGGCGGTGGTGGCGGAGGCGGGCGCGGCGGTGGTGGCGGTGGGATGCCCATGGGAGGCATGCCCATGGGGGATTTTCGGGGTGGCAACCGCCCCGGGTTCAATACGACGCACGCACTTGGACTCAATCTCAGCAATTCATGGAACGACAAGCTGAATGTTTCCGGGAGCTATTTTATGAACATCTCCGACAACATCACCAACCAATTCACCGACCGGCAATACTTCCTGGATGACATCAGCTCCCAGCTATACCGGGAAAACTCGGAAGAAAACAGCCGCAGCAACAACCACCGGTTTTCGATGCGGATGAACTACGACATAGACGAACGGAATTCCATCCGTTTCACGCCAAGGGGCTCCATACAGAACAACAATTCAGACAGCTATTTCAACGCCTTCAATGCCTTGGGCGACAATGTCCTGCTGAGCCAGTCAGAAACCGGATATGACTCCGATCTTTCAGGCTATAATTATTCAGGCTCCCTGCTTTACAGGCGGCAGTTTGAAAAGCGGGGCAGGACGGCTTCGATCAACATGAGCTCCAATGCCAACAACAACCAAAACCTGTACTTCCTGGATGCCCTCAACGAATATTTCAGTGAAGGGGAGACCGATCCGGCCAATGAGAATGTGGTCAGTGACTATTTGAACCAACGATCCGACTCTGAAACCATTAACAATACCATCTCTTCCAATATCAGCTATACCGAGCCTTTTGGGGAGAGGGGCCTGGTGCAGGTCAGCTACAACATCTCAAGGGCCCGCAGGGAAACCGACCGGGTGACCCACAGCTGGGACGATGAACTGGATGTGTATGGATTGTTCGAGCCTGAGCTCTCCAACAGACTCCAAAGCAATTACCTGACCCAAAGGGGCCAGATCGGTTACAGCTACCGCCAGGATAGGCTGAATATGACCTTTGAATTGGGATACCAGCACGCAGAATTAAATGCCGACCAGGAATTTCCCTATGCGACGACCATTAACCGTACTTTTCAGAACGTATTGCCCGGTTTCCGGCTGAACTACAATATTGCCCGTGGGAAATCCCTGCGCTTCAATTACCGGACCAGTACCAGTGCCCCTTCGGTCAACCAGCTGCAGGATGTGGTGGACAACTCCAACCCGATGTTGCTTTCTTCGGGGAATCCGAACCTCAACCACAGCTATTCCCACTTCTTCATGGGGCGATTCAACACCACGAATACCGAGAAACTGACCACCTTCTTTGCCTTTTTGATGGGGAACTTCTCAAGCGGTTACATCGGCAATTCTACTACCATTGCATTGAATGACACCATTTTGCCTGGCGGAACTGAGCTCAGGAAAGGGACCCAATATTCTTTGCCGATGAACATGGATGGCTTTGCCAACCTCCGTTCCAACCTTACTTATGGCTTCCCGCTGAGGTTCATTAAGAGCAATATCAACATGAGCTCAAGACTTTCCTATTTGCGGACCCCAAGCATGATCAACGGGCAGACCAATTTTGCGAACAGTTACACCATGGGAGGGGGGATCGACCTGAGCAGCAATGTGAGCCGCAACGTGGACTTTACCCTTTCGTACAACGCCAATTACAACATCGTTGAAAACACGATGCGCCCACAACTCGACAATACTTACTACCTGCAGACCACCGGGGCGCGGTTCAGTTTTATCTTTCTGGATAAATGGGTGTGGAGGTCGGATATCAGCTACCTGATGTACCGCGGACTCGGAGAGGATTTCAATCAGGACTATGCCTTGTGGAATATGAACGTGGGACGGAAATTCCTAAAAAACAATCTTGCGGAGTTGACGCTGAGTGTGTTTGACTTACTGAAGCAGAATGACAGTATCATCCGAAACGTCTCGGGCAATTACGTAGAGGACCTTCGTACCAACGCCCTGACCAGGTTCTTTATGCTGACATTTACCTATAACCTGCGTAACTTCAACGTACGGGAGGCTTAGTTGGTTATTGGCTATTGGGTGTTGGCTATTGGGTGTTGGGTGTTGGTTATTGGCTATTGGATGTTGGCTGTTGGTTGTTGGTTGTTGGTTATTGGCTATTGGATGTTGGCTGTTGGGTATGAAAAAGCCCCTCTTTCTTTCGGATAGAGGGGCTTTTTTTGGTCAATCCTGACCTTTTTGGATAAGTTCAGTCTTAACCTATGCGAGTTTAACGTTTGCCGCATTCAAACCTCTTCTGCCTTCCTGCAGTTCAAAGGTCACTTCGTCGCCTTCGCGTACCTGGTCGATCAGACCTGTTGCGTGTACGAAGTATTCGTTATCTGACTCATCATCTTTAATAAATCCAAATCCTTTAATTTCGTTAAAGAATTTAACTGTTCCGTTTTTCATAATAATGTAATGTGTGTTAATTGGAATTAATCAACATACTTGAATTAATTCCCTTTGTTAATAATAATCCCGACAAAGGTACAAAAAAAAGCCTTAGCAATACGGTTTTGCATTATTTTTTTAAAATATGGCTGTTTATGCGTTATTAAACCGGCTTACTCCCCTTTTTTTACCGGTTTTACCCCATAGTCGGATGGGGAAGCAGAGATGGCCGCACCGATAGCGGTGCAATATTCTGCATGTTTGGGGATGTGGAACTTTACTTTATACAGTTTGGAAAGGGAGTCCAGTATTTTTCCTGCCAGCGGGGCGTTCACCAGCTTTCCGGAAAGCACGATGTTCTTGTCACCATGTTGCCGCGCTGCGAAAATGGACATCATGCCGATGACCTGGAAAACCATATTAAGGATGCCCTTGGTAATGTCCTCCTTGCTGGCCTGTTCACTCATCTTGCCGAAGTTTGAGGCGGTGATATTGCTTGGCAGGTTGCCGATCTCTGACTGTGAGATGTCTCCCACGCTAAGGTCAATGTTCCCCAGCCTCCCTTTGGAGGCAGCTTCCATGATATTGTCAAAGTTGGAGAGGTTTACCATGGCCTTTGACAGTCCGAGTATTGTTCCGCCTCCGACACCTGTACCACCAAGGTGACTGATGCATTGTCCGTGGGCCTTTACAAAGGCCGTCCCCGTGCCCATGCTGACAATAATGGCATTCTCCAGTCCGGAGAGGAAAAGTCCGCCGTATCCAAGCGCCCTGAACTCCGCAATTTTCTTAAGTGGCAATCCCAGCAGCTGGTCACCCAGAAAGGAAGCCCCTACACCGGTAATGATGACTTTATCAATTTCCTGCAGGCTTAGCTTGTGGGTGCTAAGGAACTTTCCCATCGCACCGGAAGCCGATGCCACCGGGTCATTGGCTTCCACCGTAAGCGGCTCCAGGATCTTGCGTCCGTTGATGCCGACAATTTTTGTGGTACTTCCGCCGATGTCAATGCCTATGGTCATGCTTTGTGTTTTTAACTGGTTTGCAGAGGCAAAGTTATAAAATATATGGATGTGCCTTATTTATTGCTGCATTGTCTGTTCCACCTGCCGCAGCAATGCCTGTCCCTTCAAGCCAGCCTTATATCCCGATCTCCAACTGGAACATCAGGTTCCAGAAGCTCTTGTCTTCAGAATGCCCGCCTAAGTTCTCCTGGTGAGAAAGGTTCAACTGAAGCTTGTTGCGGTGCTTTACCAGGTACTTGGAAACTCCCAGCGTATAGATGTTTATATTTTGCTCCGTAACCATGTCCGGCACCACCCGGGCATACCTGCCCGCCAGTTCGTACATGGATGGGAATACATAACTTAGCTGGGTGTTGATGCCTTTCCCGGTGAACACGTATGTGAGTCCGTCTCCAGTAGAAGGCAAGAGTGGCAAGATTTGCCGGGGCGTACTACGCCAGGCTGCCTCTGACTGCAGAGCCCAGCCCTGGTATTTTGCGATCAGGTCAATAAAATAACTGTGTATATCAACTGGAGTCTCTAATGCGGCGCCTCGTTGACCGGCATCCCTTACTGCCATGTGGTTGAAGGAATAGGTGGCACCAAGGGCTAGTTTCGGACTGCTTTCCCTTTCCAGGTCGCCCTCCGAGAAGTCCCCGTCATTTTTAAACGGTCCGAGCGGCAGCAGCTCCAAGCGTCCGGTATAGGCCAATCCGTTGTCTGTCCGCTGCATATTCCTTCCTTCCCCGGTCGAGATGGATCCCTTCAGGTTGTAATGCATGCTCCCCAGGCTGTTGTTGTAATAGCCCATCAGTCCGAAATCCCTGTCGATATTGAAAATGGCGTTGACCAGCGAGCGGTCTGCAAATTGCTGCTGCCCGCTGGAGATCACCCGTTGCCTGTTTCCGGGGAGTTTCCCCTGGCCCATGCCGATGTAAAAGCGGTCTGAAAAGTTGTAAAATACCATGGCATCCCTGACAATCCCCGGGAAGCCCGTATTGTCCCAGTCCTGGTCTCCCCTCGAAAAGGAAAGCTGCAGGTAATAGGTCAGTCCGGATTTTCCCACGAACCCGTCAAAGCGAAGCCGTAGCCTCCGCACATTGGCTTCGAATGATTCGGGGCTGAGGTCGGAAGCCGAATAGGTCGTGATGCCAATCCGGTTCTGCATGCGAAAGCGCAGGTTGAGTCCGAAGGTGGAATCAGGGGCAAAGAACCCAAGGCCCTTGTCAAAATTGATTACCGCCCGTTCATCCACTTCTGTTTGGGCATGTAGGAAAACCGGCAGAAGCACGGCAAGGAAAGAAAGAATCAGTCTTTTGCGCAAGGAAGTCATGGAAAGCAGAAGGATTAAAGGATCCAGAAACGATATTCATCCCGGTTTTACCGCAGTCCGGCCGCAAGCAGGTCGGCGATGTGCATGGTCTTGATGGGCAGCTTGTGTTTTTTGATGTATCCATCCAGTTGCATCAGACATGAAGCCTCCGTCGACACGATGTATTCGGCCCCGGTAGCCAGCGCATGCTGTACCTTCTGCTCGGCCATGGCCGTGGAGATGGCTTCATGTTTTACAGAAAAAGTGCCACCGAAACCGCAGCATACGTCACTTTCCTCCATTTCCAACAGTTCCAGTCCGTCTACAAACCCCAGCAACTCCCTAGGCTCTCCCTTTAGTCCGTATTCCCGCAAGGCAGCACAGGAGTCGTGAAAGGTGATCCGGGCCTCGAACCTGGCACCAAGATCCGGCTTTTTCACCATATTGACCAGGAAGTCTGTGAACTCAAAGATCTTTTTCGAAAGGTAGTTGTTCTCGTTGTGCCAGGCTGAATTGTAGAACATTTCCGGGTAGTAATTCTTTACCATGCCGATGCAGGATGCCGAGGGTCCGACTACATAGTCATACTCCATAAAGTCCTTGATGAACTTCTCTCCCAGACATTTGGCCTCATCCCAGAAACCATTGTTGAAGGCCACTTGTCCGCAACACGTCTGGGCAGGGTTGTAGGAAACCTTTACCCCGGCCTTTTCCAGCACCTTCACCATACTGTGCCCCGTCTCTGGCAAAAACTGATCAATAAAACATGGAATAAAAATACCGGTGTTCATATTTTGGGTGTTGGCTATTGGTTATTGGGTGTTGGCTATTGGTTATTGGGTGTTGGCTATTGGCTGTTGGGTATTGGCTGTTGGCTGTTGGCTGTTGGGTGTTGGATATTGGGTATTGGGTATTGGGTGTTGGCTATTGGCTGTTGGGTATTGGGTATTGGGTATTGGCTGTTGGGTGTTGGCTATTGGCTGTTGGGTGTTAGCTATTGGTTCTTTGTCTTTGTGCTTCGAACAGTACTATGCCAGTGGCGACCGATACATTGAGGGAGGCGATTTTTCCCTTCATTGGGATGGAGAGGATTTTCCCGGCCAATTTCAGGGATGCCGGCGAGACCCCTTTGTCCTCCGAACCCATGATGATTGCCACGGGTCCGCGCAAATCTGCCTCGTATATGGTTTCCTTTCCCTTTTCATCGCAGGCAATTACTTCTATGCCGCACTCCCTGATAAAGGCAATGCTTTCCGGGATGCTGCTTTCCCGGCAGACCGGGATGCGGTTCAATGCCCCGGAGGATGCCTTGATGGCTTCTGCATTGATGGGGGCCATGCCTTTCTCAGGAATGATCAGGGCATGTGCCCCTGCACATTCTGCAGAGCGGGCAAGGGCACCCAGGTTGCGCACGTCGGTGACGCCGTCGGCCAGCACCAGCAGCGGTGTCTCCCCCTGCTCGAATACCATCGGAAGTACCTCGTGCAGGGGCTGGTATTCTATCAAAGACCCAAAGGCAATGATTCCCTGGTGGTTTTTACGCGTTACCCGGTTGAGCTTCTCGATGGGCACCACCTGGAAGGGGATCTTCTCCCGGCGGATACGCTGGAACAATTTTTGGAAATTATCGCCATGCAGGCCTTTCTGGATCAATACCTTCTCAATGGGCATCCCGTTTTCCAGGGCTTCCATGACCGGGTGGATTCCGAATAATAAATTTTCCAATGGCGGTGTGTTAATGGGGGTCTGTCCCCGGTTTGATTTTATGCAAATTTCGTAAAAAAAAGCGACCCCATGCAGGTTGCGATCAATTAATTGCCCAGTCGATCTCCTGCAGTCCCTGAGATTTCAGGATTTGGTTCGTCATTGAGAAATGCCTGCACCCAAAAAAACCCCTGGATGCGGAAAGAGGAGAGGGGTGGGGTGCTTTCAGCACATGGTGCCTGCCCGTGTCGATCAGCGCTTCCTTGGCCTGGGCATAACTCCCCCATAGCAGGAATACGAGTCCGCTTCTTTTCTCTGACAATGCGCTGATGGCCGCGTCGGTAAACCGCTCCCATCCCTTGTTCTGGTGGGAGCCGGCCTGGTTTGCCCTTACTGTCAGCGTGGCGTTAAGCAGCAGCACGCCCTGCTCCGCCCATTGCTCCAGGTTGCCGTGGGGTGGTACGGCCACCCGCAGGTCTGCGTTCAGCTCCTTGAAGATATTCACGAGAGACGGGGGCCTGGGAATGCCTTTGCTTACCGAGAAGCATAGTCCGTGCGCCTGCCCGGGTCCGTGGTAGGGATCCTGCCCCAGTATTACCACCCTGACCTTTTCAAAAGGGGTATGGTTGAAGGCCGAGAATATCTGAGACCCTGGCGGGAACACCCTGAACTTTTTCTTCTCTGCCACCAGGAATGTCTTCAGCTCCGCAAAATACGGCGCCTGGAACTCATTCTGCAGCACTGTCCTCCAGCTCTCCTCAATTTCCGGTTTAATCGTTTTCATCTCTGTTTGCGGCCTGCCCGTCGTTTTTGCCTCTAAAGTGTTTATCCATCATTCGATCCGGTCCATGGCCTCCACCAGCCGCCCGGTATCCAATCCGCCAAACGCACCCGAGCTCATAAACAACAGTATGCTATCCTTACCAATCTCCTTTTCCAAGGCTTTCAGCAAGGCATCCGCATTGGTGAACACACGGATTCCCGGTTTATGAAAAGCCGTGGCCACCTCTTCCGGATCCAGGTCAGGCAGTTTTTTCATTTCCAGGGCATGGGGACTGTAGAACACCATGGCCTGGTCGGCATCGTCCATGCTGCCCCTGTATTGGTCCAAAAAGGTTTTGTTCAGGCTGCTGAAGGTATGTAGTTCCATGCAGGCCAGCAGCTTCTTGCCGGGGAAAAACTCCTTTACTGCCTTTACCGTGGCTTTCAGCTTGGAGGGGGCATGTGCGAAATCCCGGTAAATGCGCATTCCATTCTTGTCATAAACCAGTTGCAGGCGGTTGCTGGCACCACGGAAGGAAGCCATGGCCTCATAAAACTGGCCGGAGGCAATGCCAAGCTGCATACATATGGTTCGCGCCCCGCTCATGTTCAGCAGGTTATGTCTTCCAAACACCTGTATGGGATAGGTCGTTTCATCACTGACTACCATGACCTGGTCCCCTTCCATCCTGTATTCCGGCATGCCATAGGGCAGTAGGCAAAGATCCCGCTCCCGGCCCCTTTCTGCAAGGGAGGGCATGTGTTCGTCCTCCGTGCACCAAATCAGTTTGCCCCCTTCCTCTATGGCATCTACGAACAGCCTGAACTGTTCCAGATAGTTCTCAAATGTCGGGAACACATTGATATGGTCCCATGCAATGCCACTTATCAGGGCGATATGCGGCTTGTACAGGTGAAATTTCGGACGCCTGTCGATGGGGGAGCTTAGGTATTCATCTCCTTCCATCACCATGAACGGCGCATCGTCGGTCAGCTTGACCATTACATCGAAGCCGTCCAGCTGCGCCCCGACCATATAATCTGTCTCAATCCCGCAATGGCTCAGTACATGCAAAACCATCGCGGTGATGGTGGTCTTGCCGTGGCTGCCACCGATGACGATCCGGGTTTTGGAGGCGGATTGCCGGTAAAGGAATTCCGGGTAGGAGTAGATAGGGATGCCCAGCTCCCTGGCCCTGGCCAGCTCGGGGTTGTCTGCCCTGGCATGCATGCCCAGGATGACCGCGTCCAGGGCGGAGGTAATCTTTTCCGGAAACCATCCCTGGGCCTTTGGCAGTAAGCCGTATTTTTGCAGGCGCTGTCGGGAGGGGTCGAAGATCTCATCGTCCGAACCGGTGACTTGCCAGGATCTTTTGTGCAGGGCGATGGCCAGGTTGTGCATGGCGCTTCCGCCGATGGCAATGAAATGAACCTTCATCGGGAGGCTTTGTTTTAGTTTGTAAATATAGTGGTTTTTGCTTATGGTCCCTGCCTGCTGCGAAAAGGCAATCTTTTTGTAATTTTGTGGGTTGTTTTTTTAAACATCAGCTTATGAAGATCTTTTCCGTTACAGCCGATCAGTGGAGAATGGATGGGGGCGCCTGCTTTGGGGTGGTACCCAAAACCGTCTGGGGCAAGCATGTCCCATCCGACGAAAACAACAAAATACCCATTTCGACCCGCTGCATGCTGGTGGATACAGGCGACCGCCTGATCCTTTTCGATACGGGCATGGGCAACAAGCAGAGTGAGAAATTCTTTTCCTATTACTATCTGTTCGGGGAGGAGGGTCTGGAAAAGTCCTTCAAAGAGCTGGGCTATTCGTTTGAACAGGTGACCGATGTGGTGTTCACCCATTTGCATTTTGACCATGTGGGGGGTGCCCTTCGGTTTGGGGCCGATGGGAAGACCCCGGAACCGGTCTTCCCGAATGCGACCCATTATGTTTCAAAGGAGCATTGGGATTGGGCGATGGATCCTAACCCCAGGGAAAAGGCTTCCTTCTTTCCGGAGAATTATGTGCCTTTGTTTGAAAGCGGGCGCCTGGAGTTTATCCACGAAGAGGGGGCGTTTTGCCCGGGCGTACACCTGACGATTAAAAATGGGCATACGCGCGGACAGATCATCCCGGTGGTGGATTACGCGGGTCGCAAGGTGGTGTTCACGGCCGATTTCATTGCCGCCGTTCTGAACATTCCATTGGCCTATGTTCCTAGCTTCGATATCGAGCCGCTGACCTCCATGCAGGAGAAGGAATCCTTCTACAAAGAGGCGCTGGCGCATGACTATGTACTTTTCTTCCAACATGACTTCGATCATGAATGCTGTACCCTTGAAATGACGCCCAAGGGCGTCCGGGCCAAGGAAATTTTTAAACTCAGCGATTTGAATGGGTAAAGCGAGCTGAGCGGATAAAATGATCTGAACGGATAAAGCGATCTGAATGGAAAATAAGGCAGGGGAGTACAGCCGGAAGTTTGCCGGCATGGAAGCCGGAGACATCCTGGCACATGCCATGTGGTCGCATCCGGGAATGGCAGTTTTTTCGACCAGCCTGGGGGCGGAGGACCAGGTAATCACCCATATGCTGGCCACGCGGGGCTTCAAGGAAGGCATATTCACGCTGGATACCGGGCGGCTGTTCCCGGAGACCTATGAGCTGATGGAAAAAACCTGCGTGCGTTACGGGATCCGGATAGAGGTGTTTTTCCCGGATACAGGCAAGGTGGAGCAGATGGTCCGTGAGAAAGGCATCAACCTGTTCTATCAAAGCATAGAGAATCGCAAGCTTTGCTGCAATGTACGCAAAACCGAACCCCTGCGCAGGGCCTTAAGCGGAAAGGAAATCTGGATCACCGGGCTGAGGCGGGAGCAGTCCCCAACCCGTCAGGACCTGGCCTTGGCTCAGTGGGATGCGGCCAATCAGATCATCAAGGTAAACCCCTTGCTGGAATGGAGTGAGGAACAGGTCTGGGCATACATCCACCAACACAAAATCCCCTACAATACGCTGCACGACAAGGGCTTTCCGAGCATTGGCTGCCAGCCCTGCACCCGTGCGATCCTGTCCGGGGAGGACGTCCGCGCCGGCCGCTGGTGGTGGGAAAACCCCGACACCCGCGAATGCGGATTGCATACGGACTAGCTGTTGGGTGTTGGACATTGGGTATTGGGTATTGGGTATTGGGTATTGGACATTGGGTATTGGACTTTGGCTATTGGATATTGGACATTAGCTATTAGCTAACAGCCAAAAGCCAATAGCTAACAACCAACAGCCAAAAGCCAACAGCCAACAGCCAACAGCCAACAGCCAACATCCAAAAGCCAATAGCTAACAACCAACAACCAACACCCATCAACCCTTCCGCGGTATCAGCTCATTGTACAGCGTCACGCCGCCGTCGACTTTGATGATGGCCCCGGTGATCCAGGAGGCTTCATCCGACAATAAAAAGGATGCTGTGGAGGCGATGTCGTCTGCCTTGCCGATCCGACCCAGGGGGTAGCGGTCTGCCGCCTTCTCCAGCATATGGCCATAGTCGGACTCTTTCTCAAATACCTTGTTGTCAAGGTGCAGGTGCGTTTTGACCAGACCAGGATTGATCGAGTTGATCCGGATTTTGTAAGGTCCCAGGTCCCCGGCCAGGTATTCGGTCAGCATGTCCAGTCCCGCTTTGGATACCGAATAGGCGACCGAAGTGCCGGGCGATTTGGAGGCGATGGACGAGATGTTCACCACGGCGGCTCCCCCGGCTTTTTTCAGCAATGGCAAGAGGGCCTTGACCAGGTAAAATGGTCCGCTCAGGTTGATGTCCAGAATCTGTTTCCACTGTTCGTTGGTGATGGCCTCCATCCCGCCCCAGGCCACGATCCCTGCATTGTTCACCAGTGCGTGCAGCAGCCCGTGTTCCTTTTCGAGTTGCGCGGCGATCCCGGCACA
>SLNU01000104.1 GCA_007132865.1 Bacteroidales bacterium
AGAAGTACAGCTCATCCCCGTTTTCAGCCACGAACATGCCAAAGCCATCGGAATAGGTGCCGGAAGATTTGTTGCAACTGATACTGAACTTTGCGTTTAGGAACCCTATCGGTGTTCCATTTCCGTGTCCTACCAGGGTCAGGTAGCAGATTGGGGCGTTGGCGCAGCACCCCCCGGCATAATCAGAATGATCCCAAACGGAAAAATCCGCATTGAAGATGGTGGTGAATACTCCCATGTCATCCGCGGGCGTGCCATGCGGGGGAATGCTGTCTTCTGTGCAGGCCACCAGGCTGCCAGCACAGACCAGGAACATTAAAAACCTTGCCATTGTTTTCATAGCATTTTTTTTTTGATGATACAATATGTATTGAGGCCTGTTTTTCCAGTTCTTACAAATTTCGGGAACTATGCCTGTCGGGGCATAGGACTCCATTGCCAAAAAAGTGAACGGGGCAAACAAATGTTGAAATTCCGGATCAGATTGTTGTAATATTTTTTTATGCCGGGACCACTACCTTACCCGACATTCCGGAATCCATTATATTTACAGCAATCCTGATAATACATCAATTCTGATAATACATCAATTCTGACCCCATGGCATTACGTATAAAAACAATCGCCCACAGAAATGCGGAACCGGCTTTTATGGCTGCGGGCCGGAAAAGGCTGGACAATCTGTTCCCGAATGTATTTGAATACATTGATGGTGCGATTCCCGGTAATCGTGGCATTCCCGACGGTGTTGGCAATCCCGAAGATCGTGGCATTCCCGACGATGGTGCAATACCCGGCGGCAATGGCTCTCCGGACGTGATTTGTTTTCTGAGCGGGGGCTCCGAACAGGAAGCCATTGCCCTTCTCAGCCCGGATACATTTACCTTGCTGCTGGCCGGTTTCGAGGACAATGCCTTTGCTGCTGCTATGGAGGTGGTTGCCTGGGCGGGGAACAGGAATGTGCCGGTGATGTTGGTTTCACTAGATGAGGCCGCGGAAAGCCAGCTCCCTGAAAAAATGGCTTCAGTTTGCAAAGCCTTGAAAAACCTCAGGGGGAAGAGAGTCGGACTGATTGGGGGTGTCTCTCACTGGCTGGTGGCTTCGGCCGTACATAAGGAAATTGCACGGAAAGTGCTTGGGCTGGAAATTTTGCACTTCCCCTGGGAGGTTTTGCCGGATTATAAGGCGTTCCCTCCGGATCCCGAGCTGCTCGAGGTGTTTGGGGACCATGGGCCGGAAAGGCTTGAGAAAGAAGCCGGCATACTGGGGTTTCTTAAGAAAGTAATTGGTGACCAGCAATTGGATGCACTGACCCTGGAATGCTTTACCATGGTTAAGGACCATGACATAACTGCCTGCCTGTCGCTCGGACTGCTGAACAGTCAGGGGTTCCCGGCAGGCTGTGAGGGAGACATGGTCAGCCTGGCCGGGATGATGCTGGCAAAGGAACTTACCGGGGTGGTTCCGTGGATGGCCAATGTGGCTGCCATCCGGGGAGGAACCATCCTTTTTGCGCACTGCACCGCACCGCTGAACCTGGTGGAAAGTTTTCAGGTCGACTCCCATTTTGAAACCGGGAAATCAGCCGCCATCAAAGGGGAAACAAACATGGACCAGGTCACGGTTTTTCGGATGAACGAAAAGCTGGACAAGGCCTTTGTGGCTGAAGGGAAAATCGTTTCCCGCCCCAGCCACGGATTTGCCTGCCGCACCCAGAGCGAGGTCGCTTTGTCCCCATCCGACAATGAAAAAATAAGACAGTACCCATTGGGCAACCACCACCTTCTGTTGCCCGGGCATCAAAAGGATCTGCTGGAGTTGGCCTGTCGGTATAAGGGAATTCAGGTCGTTTGGCCGTGAACGGGGCTTATTTGCTCAAATCCCCTTTATTCAGGAATCTCTCTATTTAGAATCCTTTATTCAGAACCCCTTTATTCAGAACCCCGGGTTGCATCTCCGGCGCTGTATGAGTGCGCTCCGGTGCCTGCCAGCTGGCCCTTGTCCACAATCAGGTATTCTGACCTGATGGGTTGGCCTTCCAGCCAGTTTTCAAGAATCTCCCGAACCCCTGCCGCATACCTGGCCTGGGCCGAAAGGCTTGTACCCGATGTGTGCGGGGTCATGCCATGGAATGGCATGGTGCGCCACGGATGGTCTTTGGGTGCGGGCTGGGGGAACCAGACATCCCCGGCGTAGCCTGCCAGGTGGCCTGACTCCAGGGCCCGGGCAATGGCATCCCGGTCACACAGCTTGCCGCGTGCCGTATTGACGATATAGGTGCCCCGCTTCATTTTCCGTATCATTTCCTCATCGATCATGTGCTCTGTTTCGGGGTGCAGGGGGCAGTGGAGGGAGACCACATCGCTGATTTTCAACAGGGACTCCAGCTCCGGATGGAAAGTCAGTCCGACTTCCTCCTCCACTTCAGCAGGCAGACGGTGGCGGTCTGTATAATGCAGCTTGACATCGAAAGGCTTAAGCCTGCGCAATACACCCAGTCCGATGCGCCCCGCCGCCACAATGCCTACGTTCATGCCCTCCAGGTCATAGGAACGTTCTACGCAGTCTGCAATGTTCCAGCCCTTGTTAACCACCACCTGATATGAGGGGATGTAATTCCTTACCAGGGCCAGGATCATCATTACGGCATGCTCCGCCACACTGACGCTATTGCACCAGGTAACCTCCGCCACGGTAATGTGCTTTTTCATGGCCTCGTCCAGGTTCACATGGTCGGAACCGATTCCTGCCGTAATGGCCAGTTTAAGGTTTTTGGCCTTTTGCAGTCTTTCCCGGGTGAGGTAAGCAGGCCAGAAAGGCTGTGAGATTACCACATCGGCATCTGGCAATTCCTTATCAAATACGGAATCCGGTCCACTCTTATCGCTGGTAACCACAAGTTGATGTCCGGCTCCTTCCAGGTAATTTCTAAGTCCGAGTTCCCCCGATACGCTGCCAAGCAGTTCCCCGGGTTTGAAATCAATCCCCTTGGGTGTTGGGAGGGATTGTCCGTCGGGGTATTGCGAAAGTTCAGGGACGGTATCGCGGGCATAAGATTTGGGGTGTCCGTTTACAGGATCATCATACAAAACACAAAGAATTTTTGCCATGGGTTCATATTTTTAGTGAATAGATTTATCCAGCTCGCGATTGGCAAGGGAAATCCCCTCGATTGGCAAGGGAAATCCCTTATATCCGGTCACGGGCTGTGAATTTAATAACAACTAATCTTTAATTAGTCTTAATTAAAGGTAGAAAAAAAACAAATGAATCCAAATAATAGCCTGGCAAAATTGTTATTGGACAGATGGGGAGAAGGCTTAGCGGATCAACTGCTTCCCGATTTGGTAGGCATCCCCGATCTTTTCACCGATGCGGCGGTATTCTCTGGCGCCCCCGATATACACGAGCGGGTCCATTGCTGCCGTGTCAAAAGATGCGGGGTCGTTGACATCCCTGAGTTTGTCGGTGTCCATATGGATTTCGAGGATCTCCCCGGCAAAGTGATTGGTGGTGCCGAATACCGAATGTTTCACCAGTCGGCACTCAAAGTTCAGCG
>SLNU01000312.1 GCA_007132865.1 Bacteroidales bacterium
AATTTTAATCCGGGGGAGGAGCACTTATACAGCAATTCCGGGTATTGGCTCCTGGGGCAGATTGTCAAAGAGGTTTCCGGAGTCAATATGGCAGATTTTGCGCAGAAAGAAATATTCGAACCATTGGGAATGACCGACACGCATTTTCACAATGACCATACGCGGATCGTAAAAAACAGGGCATCCGGCTACGCCCCAACCGCAAATGGCCGCTTTAGGATCAGCATGACCACCTTAAATATGATTGGAGATGGGGGCATCTTCACGACGATTAATGACATCAAAAAGTGGGATGATGCCTTTTACAACTCCACCGTGCTGGGTGAGACTTTCTGGAATACGATGACACAGCAGGGGGTACTGAACAAGGGGGAGGTGATCAATTATGCGTCTGGCTTAATCGTGGGCGAATACAAGGGCTTGAAAACAATCAGGCATGGAGGCGCATTTGTCGGGTTCAGGGCTGAACTGCTTCGCTTTCCGGAACACCGACTGACGATCGCGGTTTTCGCCAACAGGGCAGATGCCAATGCATCCATGAAGGCCAATCAAGTGGCAGATGTTATGTTGAAGGGCCAATTCATTGAAACGGTTGATGAACAAGACGAAGGACAAAAACGCGAGGTGGCGGCCGAAGAATTTCAATTGAATCAATTGATAGGGGATTATGAGATACAGCCCGGCATTGTTTTCAATCTGACGATCAAGAATGATTCATTACACGCCATTCAAACCTGGAATAATGTGGCTTACAAGCTGGTGAAAACAAAAGGGAATACCTTCCAGATACCCGGGGAAGAAAGCATCAGTTTTACATTCTTAGACCTTAAGGAAGGACAGACCCAAACACTTTCCATTATACAAGGCGGTAGTGAAACAAAAGCGCAAAGAAAAGCCGAAGCGGACCTTTCGGGCATCGACTTGAACGATTACACAGGCAGCTATTTCAGTGATGAACTGGACGTGACCTATCATTTTGAACTGGAGAACGGGGTTTTGCAGGCCAGAGTCGGAAACACCCAATCGACGATGGGTTGCACCCTCAGCGACCGGGATCAGTTCACAACGGTCATTGGCCTGCTTCGTTTCAAAAGAACGGATGGCGTCATTTCGGGCTTTGAATTGGATTCCGGCAGGGTGAAAAACCTGAAATTTGTAAAGGAAGACCGCTCCCTGTAAAATACGAACATATTGTAGTAAATTGCTGCATCCGAAAAAAAGAGCATGTTCGCATTTCTGAAAAAACCCTATCCGTATTATTACACCAGAAAAAGGCTTCCGGTGCTGGCCGTACTTCTGTTTGCGCTTGCCTTCGCCTTTGTTTACTTTTTCAGGCCATTTAACGTCTATTACCCGGAACACCGGCACAATTATGTCCTGATCAGCATGCTGCAGGCTGCGCTTCCGGTTCTTGTTTTTTTCTGCTTTTTTTCGGTCATGAACCTTTTCTTCAGGGATGCGTCCATGCGGAACCGCTGGAAACTGGGCAATGAAATCCTGGCCATTGCCCTGGTCCTGCCGCTGATGGGAACGGCCAACTTTCTGATCCGTGACCTGGTCTATGACAACCCGGAAAACTGGTCAGTACCCTACCTGCTGGAAGAGATCAGGAACACTGCCCTGGTTGCCGTATTGCTGATCTTTCTGCTGGTACCACTGAACATGCGCCGGCTCGAGCTGAAATTCAAGTCCCGGTCTGCCGGATTGAACCAAATGATTGACCAAAGGACCCTGTCCGGCCCTTCCAGTGAACCTGTGCAGATTAACACGCTGGTCAAAAACGATGATTTTGAGCTTCATTCAGGCGAGCTGCTTTTTGTCAGGTCGAGCGGGAATTATTCCGAGTTCTTTACGAAATCTGACAAGGACCGGGATGCCAGAAAATCCCTTAAGCGAATCCCTTTAAAGCAGGTGGAGGAACAGCTGGACCCAATCAGGGAGGTCCTTCGCGTCCACCGGTCCTACCTGGTGAATGCCCGGAAAATCATAAAAGTATCGGGCAATGCCCAGGGTCTGCAGATCAGACTGGAGGGCTGCGATGAGAAGGTTCCGGTATCGCGCGGATACCTGGAGGGCTTCAGGAAGGCACTGCGTGAACATACTGAATCAACCGCTTGATCTTTCCCGCCACAACCCCATTTCCGATTCGTCACGGCTTGTTGTCTGTCACATGGACGTGCGACCCACCACATGGGTTTGTTGCCCGTCACAGGACCTTGTAACCCGCCACAATAAAGAATTTCAGGATCATGTACGCCTTATTTTTGCCGCCAGATCATTGATGTTAAAAAACGAAAACGGCAAAAATGAAAACCTCTGAAAAACAAACCCGCTTGTATGACCTGGACTGGCTGAGGGTCCTTGTGTTCGGATTGCTGATCCTGTACCATGTCGGAATGTTCTTTGCGCCGTGGGGCTGGCACATCAAGAACAATGAGCTCAGTGGCGGACTCCAATACCCCATGCGTTTCGTGAACCTGTGGCGCCTTCCCATCCTGTTCATGATCTCTGGCATGGGCACCTGGCTGGCCCTGGGCAAGCGAAGCGGAGCCCAGTACGCCGCGGAGCGCGTAAAGCGCTTGTTGGTGCCGCTGATATTCGGGATGATGGTGATCATTCCGCCCCAGGTCTACCTGGAACGCCTGGTCTATGACGGATACCAGGGGAGCTATCTCAGCTTTCTCATACGGAATGCCTTTCACGGATTGTACCCCGTGGGCAATATCAGCTGGCACCACCTTTGGTTCCTGCCGTATTTATTGCTCTTCTCGCTCATCCTGGCCCCTGTATTCGTATACATGAAAAGATATCCCGCGAACCTGTGGACGAAATTCCTGTCAAAGGCAATGGCCCATCCGACGGGTATGCTGGTTTTCATCCTTCCGCTCTGGCTGACCAAGGTTTTACTGCAACCACGCTTCCCCTCCACCCATGCGCTGATTGGCGACTGGTACAACCTGGCCTTGTACTTCCTGCTTTTCTTTTTCGGGTTCAGCCTGATGGCCGCCGGCCGGGCTTTCCGTGAGTCCGTTCTAAAAAACCGGCTGCCCTATTTGCTGACCGGGGTGCTTGGGATCATTGCACATATCCTGCTGCGCAGTCATTTGCCCGGCTTCCCCGGTTTGATATCGCCGTTGATCAGGGTTGTCGGATACTGGTTCATGATCCTGGGCCTTTTCGGATATGCCGCCCGTTACCTGAATCGCGAAAGCGGGCTGATCCGGTACTGCAACAAGGCCGTTTACCCGTTCTACATCCTGCACCAAACGGTGACCGTGATCCTTGGCTACATGGTGATGGACAAGTCCTGGCATATGGGCTGGAAGGGACTCATCCTGATCGCGGGCACCTTCGGCATCTGCTGGCTGCTCTATGAATTCCTGATCCGCAGGGTACCGTTGCTCCGTCCGTTGTTCGGGGTGAAACCGTGATGCAATAGCAAGCTCCCGAATCCATTACAATTGCACCGGTAAAACCCAACTTAAGGCAAAAACACCACTTAAAGCGGAACTGCCACTTGAGGCAGCCCCCCCTTAAGGCAAAAGCGCCACCTACG
>SLNU01000224.1 GCA_007132865.1 Bacteroidales bacterium
CCGGACTGGTTGGCTATGTGCCCGAAGGCACCCCGGTATACCTGATCGATCCGGGACATCTGGGGGTGAGCCACATTCCCAAACTGACGTTCATCAGGGAAAATGCCAGTACGGGAACCCCTAGGCTGGTAGCTGAGCTGCTTGGAGCGGACCGGTGAAGCTTTTCCGGCACACCGGCGCGCGTGGCTGTTTGATCGAAACCCGGTGAAACTTGCCCGGCCTTGTCTGGCAATGGTATGTTACCCTAACCAACACATGATGTACAAAAAGCTATCGATGGATGAGCTGGGCCGGAAGAGTCCGGAGGCTTTCAGGGAATCGGAAAAATTCCCGGTGTTCCTGGTATTGGACAATATCCGCAGCATGATGAACACGGGGTCGGTTTTCCGGACGGCCGATGCCTTTTTGCTGGAGGGGATCTATCTTTGCGGCATCACGGCAAGCCCACCCCATCGGGAAATTCACAAAACGGCCCTGGGAGCGACCGAGTCCGTTCACTGGCAGTATTTTGAAGAAACCCGCCAGGCCATTGCCCTGCTGAAGGGAAACGGTTACCAGGTGCTTGCCCTGGAGCAAACTGCAGGTAGCATTTCCCTGCAGGATTTTCAACCCGTGGGCGGTCAGAAGTATGCCCTGGTGTTCGGAAATGAGGTGAAAGGCGTAGGCGAGGAGGTTCTGCAGCTTTGCGATGGCTGCCTGGAGATCCCGCAATTCGGCACCAAGCATTCCCTCAATGTATCGGTAACGGCTGGAATGGTGATCTGGGATTTTTACTGCAAGCTGCGCTGAGTTGGGTGTTGGTTATTGGCTATTGGTTATTAGCTATTGGCTGTTGGCTGTTGGTTGTTGGGTGTTGGCTGTTGGGTGTTGGGTGTTGGATTTTGGCTATTGGCTATTAGCTGTTGGGTGTTGGGTTTTGGGTGTTGGGTGTTGGGTGTTGGATTTTGGCTATTGGCTATTAGCTGTTGGGTGTTGGGTTTTGGGTCAGGGATTACTCGAAAAGCAAGGAAACCATCACGGTTTTGGAGTTCAGACGGTCGATGGGATCGTAGAAAGCATCCCCTCCGGCCACCCTTCGCTTCAGGTCCCATATCCCGAAAGAAGCCTTCACTTCCAGGGCGAACTTAAAGTAGTAGAAGTAATAGTCGAAGCCGACCCCCATTTCGTAATGAATGTCGTTTCTGGCTACGGCCAGATAAAGATCATCCCCCTCCAGCTCATCCAGGGATGCCAAGTCATGGGTGTATTTGAAACCCCCGATTACATAGGCCCTGGTATTGGTCATCCGGGACGACTTGTACTTGATGTGCACCGGAAACTCCATGATTGTGGCTTCCAGGTGCTGGGTGAACTCCAAATCGTTAAGACTGTTACGCTCCCCGGTATAAAACTCCACGTAACGGTCGCCGAAGGCCAGGGTGGGGACGAACCTCAGGTCCAGATACTCATTCAGCTTCAGGTTGGATACAATGCCGATGTGGAACCCAAGGTCCGGCTCCGGGAAGACGTTACTGATGTTGGGAAAATCATCTTCCAACGGCTTCAGTGCAAAATTCATGCGGTTTACGCCCAGGGAAAACCCGAAATGATAGGCCTTTGCATCATGGTTCTGAAGGTTCTGGTAACCAAAAGCCTTTCTGTCTTGTGCAACGGCCTGGCTGGCAGTCAGGAACGGGGCCGTCAGAATGAAAAAGGAAATAAAAAGAATGTGTGCAGTCTTCACGGTCAACACAAGTATTGGGTTCGTACCAATAAACGGATTTTCCAAAATGATATTGTAAAAACCGCTATTTTTTGCGGTTCGGCAACGCGATGCAAAAAGGCGCTGCTTTAGGGTGCCAGCCGCTGGATTTTCCAGGAAGGGGGTTTCCCGGTATACAGCAGCCGATCGTGCAGCCGGCCGGTCCGACCCTGCCAGAACTCGATGGATTCGGGGAATAGCCGGTAGCCGCCCCAGTGCGCGGGCCGCACCAGGGGTTTTCCCCGGTATTTTTCCTCGAGTTCCCTGAAACGGGCCTCCAGAAATTCCCTTCCCGGAACGACCTCGCTCTGGGGAGAAGCCATGGCCCCAAGCTGGCTTTCGCGCGGGCGGGAGAGGAAATAGGTGTCTGACTCTCTTTCGCTGAGCTTCTCTGTCCAGCCCCGGATGCGTACCTGCCGGTGTAGCTCCAGCCAAAGGAATACCAGGGATGCATTCGGATTGTTTTCCAACTCCTTTCCCTTCCAGCTCTGATAATTGGTATAGAATACAAAGCCCCTTTCATCCAGCTCCTTCAACAGCACCACCCTGGCGTTGGGCATGCCGCCGGGACCAATTGTGGCAAGCGTCATGGCATTGGGCTCGGGGAGACCCGCCTCCAATGCCTGGTCGAACCAGGCCGCAAACTGCAGGAGCGGGTCCGGGTTTACGCTGTGCTCCTCCAGGGAGGCTGCGGCATATTCCTGCCGCAAAGCGGAAAGGTCTCTTTTTACCATTGTCGGATAGGGATTGATGGGCCTCGCCTACTTACATAAATGCTTCAGGGCTTCTTCCTTCAGTGTCCCGAGCTGTACGGGGACCACTCCCACAGATTCGCAAACGATTCCGCCCCCCAGGTTACACAATTCTGCCATCAGGTCTGTCGGCAATTCCGCAGCCAGTCCCAGCACGGCAAGGCTGATCACGGTATCACCCGCCCCGGAAACATCGGAAATGTCCCTTACATGCCCGGGCACGAATCCTTCATGGCTTCCCCGCCCCCCCTTGCGGGAACGGTAGTAAATGCCCCGGTTGCCCAGGGTGGCCAATACGGTTTCAGCCTCTATCTTTTTTTGCAGGACCTGAACCGCCTGCCTGATCTCATCTTCATTGGCCGGCAGGGCATCCAGTTTGAGTCCTTCGTGAAGCTCCTTGAGGTTTGGCTTGAAAAGGGTGACGCCCCTGTAGGCCAAAAAGTTTTTCTTTTTTGGGTCCACGGCCACGGGAATGCCATGATGGCTTGCGATCTCCATTACCCTGCTGATCAGGTTCGGATGGATGATCCCCTTGTCATAATCCTCGAAAACGATGGCTTCGGCCTGGCCGCCCTTAATAATGCCGTCGATCTTTTCGGCCAGCATCTCCATTTCTCCTCCCTGTAAAGGATGCTCCGTCTCTTCATCCACCCGCAGCATTTGGGTGTTGTTGCCGATGATCCGGAACTTTACGGTGGTCATGCGGTGCGCACTTGCCAGGACCCCTTTGCTGTCCAGCCCTTTCTCCTGAAGCAGGGTCTTTAAAAGCGCCCCCTTCTCATCCTTGCCCGTAAAGGTGCATAACACAGGAATCCCGCCCAGGTTCCGGATGTTCAGGGCCACATTGGCGGCCCCACCCAGCCGGTTCTCCCGCTTGTGCAGGCTGACCACCGGTACCGGAGCCTCGGGAGAGATGCGGTCGACCTTCCCCCAGAGGTAGGCGTCGATCATCACGTCTCCGATCACCAGGATGCGCTTGTCCCTGAAGGAACCCAATGCCTGTTCAATGGTCTTGCGGCTGTATGTACCCTTCATGGATCAACGGTCTTACTTAAGTTCTTCC
>SLNU01000114.1 GCA_007132865.1 Bacteroidales bacterium
GGCAGCAGTTCCTAAGCATTTGGGCCGGCCTGGCAGAACACATCAAAGGGGAGAGCCAGGGCCTGTTCCTTGCGATGACCAAATACGAGCCGGAGGTCAGCAAGGAAGGAGTTGTCACGGTGTACATCGACAATATGGTGCAGGACGGACTGGTGGTGGAGAAAAAACAGGAATTGCTGAGCCATTTGCGAAAAGAGCTGAACAATTATTCCATCCAGATCCGCACCAGCATCAGGGAAAGCACCCCCCAGCAAAAAGCCTATCTGCCAAAGGAGAAATTTGAAAAACTGGTGGAGAAGAACCCGGAGGTGGAAAACCTGAAAAAGGAACTGGACCTGGACTTCGACTATTAGGTCCGAATACAAAATTTTAACATTCCTTGGTTTTTATATTTTTACAATACGAATATCTTTGCTTGTTCATCGAAGAACCAACATCTTTTATCCTAAATCCAAACACAAATGCTTAAACGACCATTTAAAATCCTAATCGGACTGCTGATCCTGGCAGCCACATCGGCTGCACAGAGTCCGACCATTGAATTCACTGAGTTCACGCTAGACAACGGATTGCATGTGATCCTGCATGAGGACAACACCACCCCAAACGTGGTGGTGAATATCATGTACCATGTCGGGGCCAAGAACGAAAACCCGGAGCGTACCGGCTTTGCCCACTTTTTTGAGCACCTTATGTTTGAAGGCAGCAAACACATCGACCGGGGGGAATTTGACCGGATTGTGGAAAGTTCCGGTGGTGCCCTGAATGCCTTTACCAGTTTCGATGTGACCAACTATTATGTATTCATGCCTTCCAACCAGCTGGAGCTGGGACTGTGGCTGGAGTCTGAGCGGCTGCTGCATCCAAAGATCGACTCCATCGGTATTGCCACACAAAAAAGCGTGGTCACGGAGGAGATGAAACAGACCCGTGACAACCAGCCTTATGGCAGGCTGTTGGTTGAAACTGTAAGCAGGGCATTTACAAAACACCCTTATCGGTCTGACGTGTTAGGACAGGATGCGCATATCCGGGCAGCCACCGATGAAGACATCAAGGGTTTCCATGACATGTTCTATGTGCCAAACAATGCGGTGCTGGTCATTGCCGGTGATATTGACACCGAAGCGACCAGGCCCCTGGTGGAAAAATATTTCGGGGACATTCCACGTGGCAGGTACGAGATCTACCGGCCGGATGTGGTGGAACCGGTCAGACGACAAGAGGTCAGGGACACCATATTCGACAACGTCCAGTTGCCGATGATCATACAGGCCTACCATATACCGGCCCAGGGGACGGAAGATTTCTACGCATTGGAAATGCTTGGAACCCTACTATCACAGGGACAGAGCAGCAGGCTGTACCGCAAGCTGGTTGTCGAAGAACAGACAGCCATGGTGGTGCAGGCCATTCCACTCGGACTGGAGGATCCGGGTCTGAACATCATCCTCTCCCTGCCCAATATGGGCATAGACCCGAAAGAAGTAGAAAAAGGAATCGATGCCGAGCTGGCCAATGTCCGCAACAACCTGATCTCCGAAACCGAATTGCAAAAGCTGAAGAACCAATTTGAAAGCCGTCTGGTAAACAGCAACACGACCATCGCCAGCAGGGCCACCAACCTGGCCAATTACCACACATTGTACGGGGATGCGGGACGGATCAACAACGAGCTGGAAAGGTACCATGCGGTAACAAGGGAAGACATCCGGCGCGTGGCTCAGGAATACCTCAGGGAAGACAACCGCGTGGTGCTGTACTTCATGCCCAAGGACAATTAAGCATTATGACCATTCAAAAATTCAACCCCATGAAGAAGATATTTCTTTTCATTGCAATAAGTTTTTCACTGATTAACCTGGCCTCTGCGCAAATCGACCGCAGCCAGCGCCCGCAGCCAGGCCCGGCTCCCGTCATCCAACTGGGAGAATTTGAAACCTTTGCGCTGGACAACGGACTGCAGGTGATTCTTGTGGAGAACCACCAGGTTCCCATGGTTTCCTTTCAGCTTTCCCTGGATATCGATCCAGTGATGGAAGGGGATGCCAAGGGCTATATCAGTCTGGGTGGTTCGCTGCTCCGCGAGGGTACTACCAATCGGACCAAGCAGGAAATCGACGAGGCCATCGATTTTATCGGGGCCAACCTGTCCACCTTCTCCAGCGGCATGTTCGCCAGCTCCCTGGTTAGACACCAAGAAACCCTGCTGGAGCTGATGTCTGACATCCTGCTCAACCCCTCTTTCCCGGAGCAGGAGCTCGAAAGGCTGGTGACCCAGCAAACCAGCAACCTGGCAACCGCCCGCAGCGATGCCGGCACCATGGCACGCAACGTGGGCACGGCCGCTGCATACGGCCCGGACCACCCCTATGGGGAGATCATGACCGAGGAAAGCCTGCGCAATGTCAACACGGATCTGATCCGTGAATACTACCATACTTATTTTCGACCGAATGTAGCCTATATGGTTATTGTCGGGGCCATCACCAAGCAAGAGGCCGAAAGGGTCATGAACCAGTATTTCTCAGGCTGGGAGCCGGCTGAGGTGCCTTCAAGAAGCTATCCGACACCTGTACCGCCCGCCGGAAGGCGAGTGGCATTTGCTGACCGCACCGGTGCCGTACAGTCCGTCGTGAATGTAACCTACCCGGTGGTGCTGACCCCGGGCCACCCCGACGCCATCAAGGCCAGTGTGATGAACTTCATCCTTGGCGGCGGGGCCTTTTCCGGCAGGCTGCTTCAAAACCTGCGTGAAGACAAAGGCTATACCTACGGGGCCTACTCCAACCTTTCCACCGACCGTCTCGTGAGCCGTTTCACCGCCACTGCAGAAGTCAGGAACAGCGTAACCGACAGCACCGTGGTCGAGATCCTCGGGGAGATGGAACGGCTGATCCATGAACCGGTGGATGAGGAGTCGCTGGACCTCGTGAAAAATTATATGACCGGCAGCTTTGCCCGCTCCCTGGAAAGTCCGCGTACAATGGCAAACTTTGCGCTGAACATTGCCCGCCATAATCTCCCGGAGGATTATTATGCCACCTACCTGGAAAAACTCAATGCCGTCACGCCAAAGGATGTGCAGGAAATGGCTGCCAAATACCTGAAGCCGGAGAATGCCATCATTGTGGTGGCGGGGAACCGCGACGAGGTGTCCTCAAGTCTGGAGCGGTTCAGCGCCACGGGGGAGGTCGAGTTCTTTGATGCCTTTGGAAGACCGGTTGTGGCCAGCGAAGTGGAAATGGCGGCCGACATGACCGCCGACAAGGTGATCGAAAACTACATCCGGGCCATCGGTGGACGTGAGAAACTGGCCGCGGTCAACGACCTGACAATGGAAATGTCGCTGAGCGTAATGGGACAGCAGGCCACGGTCAAGACCTACCAGAAGAAACCCGGACTGCTGCTTTCGGAAACCAGCATGGGCGGCATGACCCTGTCGAAACAAATCTTTGACGGCGAAAAGATCGTGGTGACCTCCCCGATGGGCAAACAGGAATTTTCTGAAGGTCCCATGCTGAAACAAGCGCAAATGCAGGCC
>SLNU01000213.1 GCA_007132865.1 Bacteroidales bacterium
CGATTGCCTGTATGCAGCGGCCGCTGGGGATATAATATTTGGCGATGGTTACTTTTAACTGGCTATTGTAGGATAGTGGCACCACATTCTGCACCAGCCCTTTTCCAAAAGTGCGTTCACCCAACACAACCCCCCTGTCCAGGTCCTGAATGGCCCCGGCGACGATCTCGGCGGCGGAGGCCGACTGTCGGTCAACCAGCACCACCAGCGGGATATCCAGATCCATTGGCTCATTCAAGGTGCGATGTGTGGTGTTGCGCTCGGCCATGCGTCCTTTGGTGCTTACCACCAGTTGGTCTTTCTCCACAAAAAGATTGGCAATATTCACCGCCTCGTTAAGGAGTCCGCCGCCATTGCCCCTTAAGTCGATGATCACCTGTTCGGGCTCATTGGTTTGCCTTAGTTTGCTTAGTGCGTTGCGCACCTCCCGTCCGGCTTGCTGGGTAAAATTGCTTAGCTTGATATAGGCCGTTTTTTCGTCCACCATCCCGTAATAGGGGATGTTGTCGATGGTGACCACCATGCGCTCAAGTTCTTTAAGCAGCGGGGCAGGTTCCTCCTCCCGCTCCACAAGCAGGGAAACGGTTGTGCCCGGCTGTCCATGCAGCAGACTGCGAACCTCATCCTCATCCAGCCCCTTCACACTTTGGCCGTTGATCTCCAGAATCCTGTCCCCTGCATGCAACCCGGCTTTGTCGGCCGGAAAGCCCTCATAGGGTTCACTGATGTATACCCGGTTGTCGCGACGATGGATCAGCGCCCCAATTCCCCCGTATTGTCCGGTAGTCATGAATCTCACCTCCTCGATCTGGGATTCCGGGATAAAGTTGGTGTAAGGATCCAGCGAGTATAGCATTTCGTCGATACCTGCCTGCATCAGCTCGGATGGATCGACGTCATCCACATAGTTCACCACCAGTTCCCGGAAAAGCGTTGTGAAAATATCCAGGTTGCGCGCGATCTCAAAGTTTTTGCTGGTATAGCCTGTCAGTCCGACCGAAAGTCCGGCAACAACCAGTACCAATATGGAAAGGCGAATAGATCTCGGAATGTGTTTTATATTTTTCATATTAACCTGGTTTATACTGTTTTTTTTTATGTTATTCACTGTATCGTGGGGACAAGTTCCGCTTGAGGGCTGTGTTCCACTGAGGGCGGAATCCTTGCCGGTTTCAGGGAACCGGATCGTACCCGCTCCCACCCCAGGGATTGCAGGAAGCGATCCTTTTCAGGGTCAGCCACCCCCCTTTAAACGGTCCATGCTTTTTAACGGCCTCCACCCCGTATTGCGAGCAGCTCGGAGAATACCTGCATGTAGATGGAAGGTAGGGTGAAATGGCACCCTGATAAAACCTGATTAGTCCGACCATCACCAGGGACAAAACTTTCTTTATGGCATTCAGCACTGGCATGGCCCTTATTAGTGGTTGGCCGGTTCCCCGGCCTTACCGCCATTGTTTTGGATGGCTTCTTCCAATCTTTGCAAAGATAGCCTGATTTTTAACTCCATTTCCCGGTATGGCAGTATTTGCCTGATGCTGTAAACCAATGCAAGCAGGCAAATTTCATGCCTGTTATTCAAAAACGAATAAAGCCCTGATTTGTTTTTCCGGAATGATTCTTTCGCAAGGCGTCTTACACGGTTTCTTTCGGTGGCCTTGCGGATATTCCTTGCGGGAACAGGGAATATGGTTTTCACGGGATATTGGAAAAGACCGAATGTGTCTGCTGAGAGTTCGTCAGGTTTTAGCACAAGGTATACCACGCGAAAGGGATGGCAGAAAAAGCTGTTGCCTTGGGAAAACAACAGTTTCTGAAGGCGGAAATTACCCAGGCGTTCGCTTTTTGACAAAGTTTGCATGCGGGCTGACGGAGGTTTGATATCCCCTTTATTTTTTCGCCTGCTTCTGCAGAAACTCCTGAATGGCCATGGTCATCGACGGGCAGGTTTCGGTCGGGGCCGGGATGTTCACGGTAAGTTTTGCCTTTTTTGCCGCCTTTGCCGTGGCATCCCCGAAGGTGGCCAGCAGGGTATCTCCCTGCACGAAATCCGGGAAATTCTTGCGCAGCGACTCAATGCCAGTCGGACTGAAAAAGACCAGCATGTCATAATCGTTGAGGTCAATGTCTGACAGGTCGGCCGACACGGTCCGATAAATCGGGGCAGCAGTAAACTGTACCTTGTTTTGCTTCAGGAGTTGCGGGATGTCTTTCTTGTGGTTCTCCCCACAGGGGAACAGGAACTTCTCATCCTTATGCTTTTTAATCAATTCCAGCAATTCGCTGAAATTGTTCTTCCCGAAAAAGATCTTTCGCTTGCGGTATTGCACATACTTCTGCAGGTACAGGGCGATGGCTTCGGAAGTGCAGAAATACTTCGTCTGCTCGGAAACCTGCACACGCAATTCTTCGCAGAGGCTGAAAAAGTGGTCTGCGGAATGCTTTGAAGTAAAAATAATTGCCGTAAAATCAGGTATTTGGATGCGGTTTTTCCTGAATTCCCTGGCACCAACACTTTCGATCAGGAAAAATTTCCGGAAAGTGATGTCCAGGTTGAACTGCCTGGCAACATCCGCATAGGGGGACTTTTCATTCTCGGGCTGTGGCTGTGAAATTAAAACGCGTTTTCCTTTCAAAATTCCTCCTCCTTCTGATTTTTTATCGGTTCAAAATGATTGCCCCGCACTGAATTATCCAGGTATGAGGTACAAATCCGCCACTTTCATTATCAGCAGCAAAGGGGCAAATTCGACGGTGCAAAGGTACAAAATTAAATAATATCCGGACAAGCGCGAGATACTATGGCCCAGCAAGGCTCCCCTGGCAAGTTTGACCAGGTTGGCCAGTATCCAGAATCCCCAGGCAAGTATTATGGTTGTATTCGTCGGATGGTATACTGCGAAGGCAACTACCGGAAGCAGGAAAAGGCCCATCAGCTGGTTGTACAGGAAAATGTTTTTCAGGTAAGCCTGGGTGGCTTCCCTCGTATTGAAAATCCAGGACAAAAAACCAAGCAGCATGCTTTTTAACAGGAAAAAAACAGACACCATCAGCAATACCAGGAAATAGACCAGCAAGGGCGTAAGGAAGTCCAGGTCTGGCAACCACCCGAAAAAATGAAGGCTCACCCAGACCATAAGGGAAAATACCAGCAGAAAATTGAAGAAAAGCAAATAGGTGATGGCTTCATTGAAAAACCCCCCTTCCCTCTCCATCTGGTTAAAAAAATGGGTGGCGAATGCCGCCCGGAAAAATTGTCCGACTCTGTCTGAAAAAAAATACCGGGAAATGGCCAGGCTGAGTAAGCATACAAATAGCAACACCAACACCCAGTCACCGGCCAGAGTAGATTCCCTGAGCATGATCTCTCCGGTAACCGGGAGCAGGTGTTCGCTCCCATAAAATGTACTTCCGGGAAATATTTGCTGCATAAGGGAATTTTTTGCAAAGTTAAGGGTTTTTCAGGCCCGACATATTGTGAATAATTTAGTAATTTTGCTGGCCTTTGACATTCAACAACTTTCTTAAACTTACCGA
>SLNU01000002.1 GCA_007132865.1 Bacteroidales bacterium
GATTGTGCTTTAACTTATGCGAATGATGAAATGGGATTATTGTGCTTTGACAATGGGTTTTATTGTTACAGAGCGTAATTTTTTATATTTTAACACATTGGTTGTTCAAGAAACAATGAAAATGGGGAAAGGTTCACCGGTATTTTCTGTTTTTCAAAATAGTATTTTTGGGTAAAGTCCAGCTAGAGAAAAATGGTCCAGATATGAGAAAAATGATTCAGGTATGAGAAAAGAGTCGGATACAATTGGTGTGCTTGATGTCCCTGCAGATGCCCTTTATGGCATTCACTCGTTGCGTGCAAGCCGGAACTTTCCTGATCAGACACGCTTTCATCAGGAATGGTACCAGTCTGTCGGACTGGTGAAACTGGCCTGCTACCGGACGGTAATAGCTTACAAGCAGGCCGCTGCCAGGGAGTACCCGGACAAAGTGCTTCCCGGAAACCTGCCTTCTGATGAGGTGCTGGAGGCCATGTGCAACTCAGCTGTTTCGGTCAGCCAGGGTGAATTTTTCGGGCATTTTATTGCTCCTGCCATGCAGGGAGGTGCCGGAACTTCTGCCAATATGAATGTGAACGAAATCATCGCCAATGCCTCCATTATGGCATTGGGTGGCAGGCCCGGGGACTACGGACTGGTGGATCCCTTTTTGCATGCCAATGTGTTTCAGAGCACCAATGATGTAATTCCGACTGCCCTGAAGCTGGCAGCCATCCGGCTACTGCAGGGACTGGAAGCTTCCATAAACCGGCTGCGTTCGGTTGTGGAGGGGCTGGAAGGGCAGGGGCGTTCGGTCATGCGTATCGCCTATACTGAAATGCAACGGGCCTTGCCTTCTTCCTATGGGCTGTTGTTCGGGGCTTACAATGAGGCTTTGTCGAGGGACTGGTGGAGGGTGTCGCGGTGTTATGAGCGGCTGAAACTGGTCAACCTTGGAGGGGGTGCTGCAGGAACCGGACTGGCCATCCCCCGCTTTTATATTATGGAGGTGGTGGGCCAGCTGCAGAAGCTGACCGGGCTTCCGCTTACCCGTAGCGAAAACCTGGCAGACACCACGCAGAACCTGGACAGCCTGGTGGAGGTGCATGGCATGCTGAAGGCCCTGGCCGTGAACCTGGAAAAGATCTCCTCTGACATTCGCCTGCTCTCTTCGGATATGTGTGCACCTCCCGAGCTCGGCATCCCTGCCGTGCAGGCGGGCAGCAGCATCATGCCCGGCAAGCTGAACCCGGTAATTCCGGAATATGTGATCGGACTGTGCCACAAAGTTTACAGCAATGATGCGCTTGTTTCCGGGTTAAGCGGACAGGGAAGTCTGGACCTGAACCCCTACCTGCCTGCAATCGGGCATGCCTTTCTGGAAAGCATCAAACTGCTTGACGGGGCATGTAATAGCATGGCGGAACAGCTGTTCCCCGGGCTCAGCCTGCACAAAGGCACGTCTCTGGAAAATCTGCTGATGAGTCCGACCCTCACCACCGCCCTGCTTCCATTTATCGGCTACCAGGATGCGGCAAGGATGGCTGCCTATATGCGGGAGAATGGCGTCTCCATCCTGGAAGCGAATGAAGCCATGGACATGCTGCCACAGGAAAAAATAAAGAAGGTCCTCCTTCCGGAGAACCTTCTTAAACTCGGTTATTCACTGAAGGACCTGGATTGACGAATCATTCCGGGCCTTATTATGCAGGATCAGCTTTCGTGATTACTGCAGGATCAGCTTGCGTGCCGCAATGGACTGCCTGTTCACAACTTGTATGATGTAAATACCCCTTGCCAGGTGTGAGACATCAAACCTATGGGCTTCGCCATTTGATTCCCTATGTCTTACCATATTCCCCTGCATATCCAGCAGCCTGATCGTGGATCCTTCGGCTGCCTTCACGGTGACGGCCTCCATGGCCGGGTTCGGATACAGCTCGAATTCAAGTGCCTGACCCAAGGGGGTGTCAGGAACGGATACGGTACTCTCATCGGCATTGAACCCGACCAGGTCAATGTACACGGTTCCCTCTTCAGGATCAGCCACATCGTATTCGAACGAAAGCAGTACCAGCTGCAATATGCTCAGGTCCGGATGTGATTCCCCTTCGGCCAGCTCAAACTCTGCTATCGGCAGGATGATCTGCTGCCAGTCGGTGCCGATGTCGATATAGGTAAAGCTGGTCCCCAGTCCGCCTTCAACGGCGTTGTGGTCACGCAGGGTGATTCTGGCATTCGAAACAGCCTCTTCTGCACGGATATGAAGCACCAGCTGGTCATAGGCGCTGACATCGGCTGTGGGGAAGGCCCACATCCTGTAACTGGTCACCTGAGTGCCCGCAGAGACCATATAATCCAGTTTTACCACCGTCCCGCCTTCAACGCCCAGTCCGGCAACATCTTCGGCAGTGGTGCCTGCACTCGGATCCCTGAAACCTTCCACATTGGTGAATCCCGACGTTTCGAAGTCAACCCATACGAAGTCCACTTCCTCAAAGTCCGGATCCTCGAAAGTCCCGATCATCTGGGCCCGGGCCATGCCAGCAAAGACCAGCGCGCAAACAACAAGAATCGTAATTTTTTTCATAGGCTTTAAAAATTAAGGGTTTATGGTTTGTTTTAAGGTTTGTGTTGAGAGTTATATTGGGTTTATGGCAATCCGGAGTTCCCCTAATTGGGGAACAAGCCGGATACCGGTGGTTCTGCGAGTCCCGGCTGCAGGTCGATTTGCACCGTCGGGATCGGATAATACTCATGCTCTCCTTTCGTGAAATTAGGCCCAAGTTCTCCGGTTTTGTCCAGCCTGACCAGGTCAAAGAAGCGGTCGGCACCCCATTCAAACTCCAGCTCGACCGCCCTTTCATCCAGAATGTCATCAATGGTCGCACCGCTCAGCGGGGGCATGCCTGCCCTTTCCCTGACCTGGTTGATATAGGTATCCCCTGCACCGGGTCCGCTGGTATGGATCAGGGCTTCCGCGTAAAGCAGCAATGCATCCGCATAGCGGAAGATTCTCAGGTTGCTGAAACCTCCGTAGAGGTATCTTCCCGGGGTCTGCTGGTTAAAGGGTTGATAGGTTTTGAACAAGTATGCCTCGGCCGCCCCGCGACCCTCTGCATTGTAGCGGTTCAGCAATGCCTGCAGGTCGGCAGGAATCCTTCCGATGGAATCTCCTTCCCGGGTCATGGTATTCGGGTAAATGATGGAGGTCTGCAATCTTACGCTTTCGCCCCTGGCTTCCATCAGGTCGATGAACTTCTGGGCGGGCATGGAAAAACCCCAGCCGCTGTTGAACGCCCCCCCGTCAAACCTTCTGCCGCCCTGTTGCTTGATTCCGTGGGCCACATAGTATTGGTCGATGAAGGTGGTGTTTCCGGTGGAGGTGCCAAAGTCGGTATGGTTCATTTCAAAGATGTTCTCACTGGAGAACTCCCCCTGTTTTTTGAACAGGGTATAATAGTCCGGGAACAAGGCAAAAACCCCGCTGTTAACGACTTCTCTGGACCCTCGCAGCATGGTCTCATAGTCCTGGATGTCTGCGGC